>DATMDI010000570.1:0-12421 GCA_035557875.1 Vicinamibacterales bacterium | reverse complement strand
GAGCGTCTTGAATTCCGTCGGCACGTCGTCCGTACCGGAGAGGGCCGCGGCGCTGGCGTCGCCCTCAACCTTCCGGCGGAGACCGAACTCGAACCGCTTGAGACCTTCGGCGACCGACGACTGCAGGCGCGCGAGCTCGTTCACGTCCTGATAGGCCCGGTCGTCTTCGAGCTCCCGCAGCTTCGAGATCACCTCATCGAGCTGATTGGCGTCGATGCTCTCGCCGCGTAGCACACCGCGCAGGTCGCGCGCGTCGTTGGCGTACTGGCGCGCCTCGTTGCGCAGCTGGCGGATGTCCTCGGCCGAGAGCCGGCGGCCGTCCCACCAGCCGCCCCACGCGCCGTTCGAACCGCCGATGCCGCCGCGCTCGGCGCCGGTGAACTCGCCGAAGCCGTTGGAGCGCTGCCCCTCGCCGCCCCCGCCGCCGTTCTGACCCTGACCCTGCTGGCCGCCTTCACCTTGCCCCTGCCCCTGGCCCTGGCCCTGGCCCTGGCCCTGCCCCTGGCCCTGGCCTTGCCCCTGGCCCTGGCCTTGCCCCTGACCCTGACCTTGACCCTTGCCCTCGCCTTGACCCTTGCCCTCGCCTTGACCCTGGCCCTCACCCTTACCCTGTTCCTTACCCTGGCCCTGTCCCTGGTTGTTGCGCGCCTGCTGCCCCTGACCCTGCTGGCCCTCGCGCCCCTGGCCGGCCTGCGCCCGCTCTTTCGTGCGCTCCTGCAGCGAGTCGAGATTGCGGGCGAGCCGCCGCGCGCGATCGAGCGCCTGATCCTTCTTGTCGCCCGTCTCGCCCTGACCGAGAGCCGCCTGCGCTTCGTCGAGCCGGCGCCGCACGTCGTCGATGCCGCTCGAGATGTCGCCTTCCATCGCGTTGATGTCGTCCTGCGACCGGCCGCGGCCGACGAGCGACTTCGAGAAGCGCACCTTGTCGCGCAGCCGGTTGTCACGCACCGCTCCGGCCGCCTCCGAGAGCTTGCGCGAGGCCGCCTTTTCGTCGCCCGACGCATCGCGCGCCGCGCGATCGAGCGACGACTCGAGCTCGCCGATCTTCGACTCGAGCGCGTCCTTCTTCTCGCTCAGCTGACGCCCCTGCTGCGAACGTTCGGCGCTGCCGTTCGGGGCCAGACGTTTGGCACCGTCGGCGATCTCCTGCTGGCGCCGGGCGATGTCCTCAGCCTGCGCCCGGGCGTTCTGCACGTCGCGCTCGGCACGTTCAGCCTTGCCGCCCTGGAGCCGGCGCTCGGTTTCGCGAAGCCGCTCGAGCGCGGCCTGCGCCTGCGCGGCCGCGTTGCTGTCGCCGCCCGCGGCGGCCTTGCGCATGGCGTCGGCCGCCTCGCGCATCTGCCGCGCCGAGTCGAGCAGGTCCTGCCGTTCCTCTTCGCGGGCGAGCCGCTCGAGCCGGCGCGCTGCTTCCTCCACCTGGTCGGCGAGCGCCCGCTGCTGCGCGCTGCTGCTGCCGCCGCCGCTGCCTCCGCCCCCGGCCTGCTGGCCGCCTTCGAGCGCGCGCCGCCGCTGCCGCTCGGCTTCCTGCTCCTGCCGCCGCGCCAGCTCCTTCAGCTTCTCCAGCAGCTCGTCCACCTCGCGGTCGTTCTGCTGCTGCATCGCCTGGTTCTGGGTTTCGTAGCGGCTGGCGATCTTGTCGAGATCCTGGTCGAACAGCTCCGACAACTCCTGCTGCATCGCTCCGCCGCCGCCGCCACCACCGCCGCCTGCCTGGCGGCCAGCCGCCACCTGCAGCTCGAACTCTTCCTCAGCCTTCTGCAACGCCTGCAGCGCCTTGTTCTCGATCGGCAGCGCGGCCTCGATGTTGACGGCCGTCAGCTTCGCCTCGGCCTCCTGCATGTGCTTCACGGCTTCAGGGAGCAGCTCGGCGATCTTCTGGAACTTCGGATCGCGCTCGACGAGCTGGCTGTTCATGCGCGTGAGCATGCCCTCGACCTGCTCGCGCAGGCGCGACTGCGACAGCGCCACCACGCGGGAGCTCTGCTTCAACTTGTCCGGCGTGAAGCCGCGACGGTCGCGCTGGACGTTGAAGGTGGCCGAGATGATCTGCCGCTGCTGCTCCGAGAGCGCCTCGATCTGTCCGCCGCCACCCCCGCCGCCGCCACCGCCGCCACCCTGCGACTGCGCCTGGCGGAAGTCCTTGTTGAAGGGGCGGATGCGCACGAAGTAGAGGTCGCTCGACGCGCGCTTGGCGCCGCCGGCGCCGTCGTTGTCCATCGCGCGCGCGTAGTAGGACACCGAGTCGCCGACCTGCAGCCCCAGCTCCTCGAGGTAGAACGTATGTCCCGCCGTCACCTCGGGCAGCCGCGTCTTGCCCTGGAAGAGCGGCACCACCTTCTCGGCCCCTCCATTCACCGAGTAGACCAGCTCGAGGTTGCGGACGCCGTAGTCGTCGGCGGCCTTGGCCTCGACGAACACCTCTTCGACCGACGACGCCGTGGTGTCGCGGCCCGGACGCACGAACGACACCGTGGGCGCGCCGTCTTCGAGGACGTCGATGGTGTACTTCGGCGACCCGACCACGAACTCGCCGTTCGGCGCCTGCAGCTGCACGATGTAGGCGCCGTCCTTGTCGGCGACGAAGCTCGCGGCGAGCGTGCCGTCCGGCTGCACGACCAGCGGCACCTGCTGCGAATCGTTGATGATCAGGCGCCCAGCCGCCGTCTTCATGGTCGGCAGCACGTGCACCTTCACCGTGGCCCCGCGCAGGACCGCGATGTCGCCGCCGTCCTCGATTTTCTGCGGATCGAGGCCGGTGTACGCGGGATAGACGTACTCGAGCTCGAGGCGCTGCACGTACGGCACCTCGACTACCTGCATCGAGTAGGTCTCCGAGCGCACGCCGTCGGCCTCGACGAAGTAGTCGAGCGGCCCGTTGATGTCGAAGAGCAGCCCCTCGTAGGTCCCGCTCTCGGTGCGCGCCAGCGGCAGCGGCTCGAACTTGCCGTCGGCCGTGCGGCGCACCATCAGGTTGGCGTCTTCGGCATCGAACCCGAGCAACGTCGCCGCCACGGTCTGATCCGAGCCCTTGGGTACCGTCGAACTCCCGGGCGTGACCGTGATGCGGTAGCGCGCGGCGGCCTGGGCCTGTGGCATCAGGAACATCGCCGCCAGACCGTTGCGGATGAATCCCGGCCCGAGCAGCACCCCGAGCACCGCCACCACCGCGGCGCCAGCCAGCACCACGCCATAGCGGCGCATCGGCTTGATTTCGACCCTGCGGCTGGCATTCGCGCGCTGGACCGCGGCAATCGCCTGCTCGACGACGCGGCGGATGAGAGCGGCCGACTCGCCGTGACCGGTGCGGCTGGCCTCGACGGCGCTGACGAGCGTCGCTTCGAGCGACGGCTCGTGCTCTTCGAGATACAGCGCCACCTGATCGTCGGTGACGCGGCGGCGCAGCGGCCGCACGATGAACCAGAGCACCGAGGCCAGCAGCACGACCGCCAGGCCGACCCGCGCCGCCAGGATCGACACACCACTCGAGCGCGCCCATTCGATCCCGTAGGTCGCCGCCAGGATCAGCAGCAGGGCGACGGCCACGACCCACACGGCACCGCGGAGTGCGAGCTTCATGCGCCAGCGTCGGCGCACCTGGGCAATGATGTCGAGGAGTTCGGTCGGCTGCGCAGAGCGTCGCACGTGCTCGAGCATGGGGCCCCCGTGTGGGTTTGGACGGCGCCGGCCGGCGGTTTGGCCGGGTCTCCCGATCAGGATACGCCCGATCCGGATGTAGGTATACGCCCGCCCGGAGGGCGGACAGGTCAAACTGCGCTAGCTTTTCAGCCGGTTGGACACGAACGTCTCGGCCGCCAGCAGGGCTGCCCCCAGGACCAGGAGATACCACCAGAGACGCTGGCTCTTTTCCCGGCTCTCTGGTGTCTGAGGGGCCGCCGCGGCCTGCACCGCGTCAGAGGGGGTCTCCCCGGTGCTGGCCGCTACCACGTCCTGCGGATCCATCGCCGTCAGGTCGGCTTCGGCGGGGTCGACGTTGCTGGCCACCACGGCCATGTCGCCGCTGGCGTTGGTGTCGCCGCGCAGCTCGTAGAATCCCTGCTCCGTCAGCTCGATGACCTCGGTCCCGTCGCCGCTGACCGGCAGCCGCGTCCCCGAGGGCGTCAGCACGAGGGTCGGCACGCTCTGGCCCTTGTGCGCCCCGGCGCGCGACGTATCGAGGATCTGTCCCACGGTGGACCACGGCTGGGACGGGACGTAGGCCACCAGGTGGGTCGCGGCGCGGTGGATGAACGGCAGGAACAGTGGGCGGATCGGCAGATCGGTCCAGACCTGATCCAGCGTGGAGGCCCACATCAGCACCCGCCCGGCGCCCACCCGGCGCTCCACCACCGCCGGCGCCCCGGCATCGAACCGGGCCAGCACCTGCGCCCCGGTCACCGGGCCGAGGTTGCGGTAGCCGTAGACCCGGACGGCCAGGAAGTCGCCGCTGCGCGGCGCCCTGAAGGTCTCGAATACCGGGTGGCCGTACTCGATACCACCAACGCGCGCGGTGTCGCCCCGGGTCCGGTCCACGGGGTTGCCGATGCTGGCCGGCAGCAGGTCCACGTCGCGTGGCCACGACGCTCGCGGCCCGGCCGCCACCAGCATCCCGCCGCCCTGATCGACGAACTTGAGCAGCCGGCGCGCGAGCGGCGCCGCTACCGCCACGTCGTTGAGCACCACGAGCGAGGTTTTCCGCAGGTCGTCGTCGCTGAGGTTCTCGGGCTGGCGCGTGACCAACTCGAACTTTGGCGCCTCGCCGATCGCGAACGCCTGGGCGACGTAGGGGCCGTTGGCCGAGCCGCCGCGGTCGACCAGCACCACGCGCACCGGCTCGGACGGCGAGACGACGAAATTGAACGCGTTGTCGGCGGCCAGCGCATCGTCGCCAAGCCGCACTGTGCCCTTGTAGTTGCGGCCGCTGATGGTCACCGGCTCGAAGGTGACCGAGGTGCTGGCGCCGCCCTCGACGCTGAAGGTCTGGCTCGACACCTTCAGCCCGCCCGCCTCGAGGGTCACCGGCTGGCTGGTGACCGCCATTTCCGAGCGGTTGGTGATGCCGGCGGTCACCGTGACCCGCTCCTGGTTGGCGAAGCGCGAGCGCTGCAGCGACACCGCGGTAACGCTCAGGTTCGGCTGCGTTGCGGTCCCCTGAATCGCCATCGGCGTGAGCGTGGCGCCGGCCGGTAGTGCCGTGCCCTCCTGCCCGCGCCAGCCGGAGCGCTGGAAATCGCTGATGAGCACCACTTCGCGCCGCGGCAACTGCGACTCGGCGAGCAGACTGCCGGCCACTTTGAGCGCCGGCGCATAGCGCGTTGCCGATGCGCCGGGCTTGGCCGACGCGATCGCGCTGTTGAGCGCGCTGTGTTCGGCGGTCGAGCGCAGCAGGATGTCGGTGCCGGAACCGAAGGCGACGATCGAGGCTCGATCGGCGGCGCCGAGCCGCGCCACCACGCCGCGAGCCGCTTCGGTGGCCGCCGCCCAGCGTGGGCCATAGCCCATGCTGTAGCTGGCGTCGAGCAGCACCACCACTTCGCGGGCGCCCTGACCGATCGCCAGCGGAGCGTCCGGCCGTGTCAGCAGCGGCCGCGCGAACGCCAGGATGATGAGGGCGAGGGCCGCAAGGCGCAGCATCAGCAGGAACCAATGCTGGATGCGCCGCCGCCGCGAGGCCTGGTACGGAATCTTCCGCACGAACATCAGCGACGGAAAGTAGACGACCTCCTTCTTCTCCTTCTGCGTCAGGTGCAGGAAGACCGGGATGGCGAGACCCGCCAGGGCCACGAAGAAGAGGGGGGCGAGAAAAGACATCGATGGCTTAGGGCTTCAGGCTCAAGGTTACCGTTTCTTGAGCCGGCGCGCCCGTCCGCTCAAATAGCGGAACAGCACGTAGTCCAGCGGCTGCGAGGTGTCGAACAGCGTGTAGTCCACGCCCACCTTCGAGAAGCTCTGCGTCAGCGCGGCGATGTGCGCCTGCACCATCGCCCGGTACTCCTTGCGCAGCGAGTCGGGCACGACCGGCACCTGTTCGCCGGTCTCGAGGTCTTCGAACGGCGAGGCGTCCGAGAAGCCGAAGTCGAGCTCGTCCTTGTCGAGAATGTGGAAGACCATGATGTCGTTGCCGCGGAACCGCAACGGCTTCACCGCCTCGAGCACGGTTTCAGGGTCTTCGTAGAAATCCGAGATCAGCACCAGGATGCCGCGCCGGCCGTAATGTTCAGCCAGCTTGTGCAGCGGCTCCTTCAGGCTGCCGGGCCTGCCCGGCTTGAGCCGATCGAGAACGTGCATCACCGTCTCCAGGTGCTTGGCCGACGGCGGCACGTACTCGACGATGTCCGAGTCGAACGCGGCCATGCCGACCCGGTCGCGCTGATGGCTGACCAGGCTGGTGAGGCACGCGGCGATGATGCGCGCGTAGTCGATCTTCTTGATCCCCTTGCCGCCGTAGTCCATCGACTTCGACACGTCCAGCAGGACGTTGAAGTTCATGTTCGACTCGGCTTCGTACTCCTTGATGTAGTAGCGGTCGGTCCGCGCCCACACGCGCCAGTCCATGCGCCGGATGTCGTCGCCGGGCACGTAGCCGCGATGTTCCGCGAAGTCCACGGACGCGCCGAAGTACGGCGCTTTGTGCAGGCCGTTGATGAAGCCGTCGACGACGGCCTTCGACACGAGTTCCAGATTGCCGATGCGCGCCAGGACCTTGGGGTCCATGAAGCGCGCGCCGGGAATCTCGTGGGTCTCGGTACTCACGCCTGCCTACATTCCCGAGCGCGGCAGCGGGACCGCCTGCAGCAGCCGATCCACGACGTCGTCGCTGGTCACCCCTTCCGACTGGGCGTGGAAGTTGGTGATGATGCGGTGGCGCAGCACCGGGTGCGCCAGGGCGCGGACGTCCTCGAAGCTCACGTGGTAGCGGCCGCTGGTGAGCGCGCGCGCCTTGCCGCCGAGCACCAGGTACTGCGCCGCACGGACGCTGCCGCCAAAGGCGACGAACTTCTTCACCAGGTCGGGGGCGGTGCTGTCTTTCGGACGGCTGGCACGGACGATGTCGAGCGCGTGGCGCATCACCGGCTCGGCCACCGGCACCTTGCGCACCAGGCGCTGGAACGCCACCAAGTCCTCGCCGGACACGGGCCGGCTGAACTCGGGCGCCAGAATCGCGGTCGTCGTCCGCACCACCTCGATCTCCTCGTCGTATGGCGGGTGCTCGATGATGATGTGGAACATGAAGCGATCCAGCTGCGCCTCGGGCAGCGGATAGGTGCCCTCGAGCTCGATCGGGTTCTGCGTCGCGAACACGTAGAAGGGCTCGGTGAGCTGGTAGGTGCGCCCCTGGATCGTGACGCGATGCTCCTGCATCGCCTCGAGCAGCGCCGACTGCGTCTTGGGCGGCGTGCGGTTGATCTCGTCGGCCAAGACGATGTTGGCGAAGATCGGGCCGGGCGCGAACACCATCTGGCGGCGGCCGGTGGCGGCGTCCTCCTGCACCAGGTCGGTGCCGGTGATGTCGGACGGCATCAGGTCGGGCGTGAACTGGATGCGCGAGAACTTGAGATCGAGCACCCTCGAGATGGTGTAGATGAGCAGCGTCTTCGCCAGGCCGGGGGCCCCGACGATGAGGCTGTTGCCGCCGACGAACAGGGTCATCAACACCTGGTTGATGACCTCGTCCTGGCCGATGATCAGCTTTTTGAGCTCGCTGACGATCTGCTGCCGGCCCGCGTTCATCCGATCGGCAAGCGCGATATCGTCGGGCGATTGCAGATCGACGGGCTGGCTCATGGTGGAGTTGCGGTCGCTCATCGGCAGTGGGCTCCGGGATAAGTGGGGCGGTGCGCGCTGGTCCTGTGCTGCCCCGTTTAGCGTCCTTCAGCGGCGCGGATCTCGCGCGTCTTGAGCGCGATCGCGGTCACCAGCTTTTCGAGTTCCGACGAATAGCGGCCCGGTTCCATGCTGTCCTTGAGCAGCCGGAGCGCTTCGACGCGCCGCTCGAGCTCGCGGCGCTCGAGATAGAGGGCGCGCACCTTGGGATCGGCCGGCAGCCCTTCGGCGCTGGCCGCGCCGAGCGAGACGATGTTGGCCACCTTCCCGTCCTTGCCAGTGACCGAGGGGTCCTGGCTGCCGTCCTTGTCGCCATTGTCGTCGAGCAGCGCATGCTCGGTGGCCAGCAGCCCCTCACGCTCGTAGGCCTTGGTCACCTCGGCCTTGGCGAACTGGAACGCCTCGAGCACGCTCACGCGCTTGTTCTTGTCGCCATCGGCCGTATCCGACACCAGGGCGTCGATGAAGTAGCCACCGAAGAGCGTGGCGTACTGCTCGGCGCCGTTGCGCGTGGCGGTCACGACGGTGCGCCCGGGGGCCGAGAGGTCGGCCACGAACGGGCCGCTGGCGCTCGCGGCGTTCACGAACACCACCTGCTTGGTCGGCAGCTTCGCGAACAGCGCGCCGAAGTCGGCGCCCGTCATGTCGGGGCCGGGCATGTTGAACTTGGCCGCGCGCCCGTCGTAGCTGCCGTGGCCGATGAGCACCACGAACACCACGTCCTCGGCGGCGGCGCGCGTCCCGAACGACTGCAGGACCTTGGTGACCTCGTCGCGCGTGGCGCGGCCGGTCACCTTCTCGTCGCCCTCGGCCGGCGCGTCCACCAGGAACGCCATGTTGCCGGGCGCCACACCGAGCCGTTCCGACGCCTGCGCCAGCGTCGTGCCCCACTTGTGGAACGTCTTGCCGTGCTCGGGGTCTCCGGCCAGGCCGACGACGATGAGGAGAAAGGCTTTCAGCATCGGCTTGGTTCCAGGTACTACACCAGCCCCACGTAACGCCGATAGCCCCACTCGGCAAAGGCGAGCGTCAGGAGCGACAACAGGATCACCGGCATGTTCCAGAGCTCGCGTTCCTCGACGGCGGTCACCCCGCGCCCGCCGTAGCGGACGTCCTCGGCCATGTTCGCCACCGTGTCCGGCGTGTAGAACCGGCCGCCGGTTTCCTCGGCGATGCGCCGCAGCGGCGCGGCGTGCATCACCGGGTCGAAGTACTCGGCCTCGCCGTGCGCGGCGCGCACGTAGCCGGTACCCGAACCGAGCGCCGTGGCGCCCTGCGTGGCATCCACGGTCACTTCGTAGGCGCCGGGCTCGCTGCTCACGAACATGCCGCGGAACTGGCCGTCACGCTCGCCCGTCCACTGCAGCGGCACGTTCATCGTGGCGCCGCCGGGGCGCGTGACGTGCGCCACCACGGTGGCGTCGTTCTTCTCGACGAACGACTTGTCCACCACCCGCGCGTCGATCTGCACCGGCTCGCCCGGCTCGACGCGATCGGTCATGCGCAGATCCACGACGTCCGGCACGCCGTCCACCATCCACCGCATCAACTGCCGCCAGAACTGCTCATGCGTCTGATCCTCGAGCGGAATCGACGCGTGCATCTGCCATTCCCACGAGTCCTGCGCCGTGAAGGCGATCGCCTTGCCGCGGCCGAACGACTGGGACGCCAGCACGATCTGGTTGCGGCCGCGCTGGTCGGCGCCGGTGAGCAGCGCCGTCGCGCCCGCCTTGAGCGGCAGCGCCGCGTTCACGCTCGTCACCTGCGGCAGCTCGCCCCAGCGCGCCACCGAGGCCGCCTGCGTCGGCATGATCTGCGTGACGGCATGGCCTTCGCCCGCCCTGGTGGGCGACACCTTCAACCGCGCCAGCGGCGCCGGGTCGGACGCGCGCGTCTTGGGATCGATCTGCAGCGGCAGGGCGTCGGCCACCGGGGTGCCGCCGTATCCGCCTTCGCCGAACGATCGCGGCCCGCCCAGCATCAGCAGCCCGCCGCCGCGGCGATCGACGAAGTCGGCAATCATCTGCAGCTGGTCGCCCGAGAACGCGCCCGCCTCGACGCTCCCCAGGATGAGGCCGCGATAGCGGAACAGCTCGTCGCGCGTCTTCGGGAAGCCGCCCACCACTTCCTCGGGCTCGCCGTCGAGCCGCATGTACTTGTTGTCGGCGGTGCGCTGCAGCGCCACCGACAGCAGGTTCTTGTCGTCGGCCACGGCGCGGCGGATGAACTTCATCTCGAACCGCGGCTCGCCTTCGTAGTAGAGGATGCGCTCGCGCACGTCGCGCACGTTCACCAGCGCCTCGCGCGTGTTGTTCTGCCCGACGACTTCGCCGTCCTGCGGCGCGACCTTGAACTTGAAGAGCCGCGGCCCCGACTCGCTGGCGACGGCACGGATCCGCACCGTGGCGGGAGATCCGTCGGCCGGCAGCAGCGCTTTCTCGGAGCCGACGATGCGCCCCTCGTCTTCGACGTCGACCGTGACCGTGCGACCCGAGAATCCCGATTGCGTCACCACGACGTCCACGAGCAGCGAGGCCCCCTTGAGCACGGTGCGCGGCACCGTCACGCGGTCCACCTGGATGTCGCGGGCCAGCGCCTCGCCGCCGACGCCCACGGCAAAGACCGGGAGCTTCTCGGCCTTGAGCCCCAGCAGCGCCTGCGAGAGCGACGACTCGCTGGTGTCGGCGCCGTCCGTCACCAGCACGACGCCGGCGACGGGCAGACCGGCCAGCTCCTCGCGCACGCCGTCGAAGGCCGCGCTGAGCTTGGTCTGAGAGCCCGTGAACGAGAGCTCCTTCGCCGACTGCACCCGCGAGGCCGCCGACGAGAAGCGGAAGACGCGGACGAGAAATCGATCGCCCAGCGATTTCAGCAGCGGCGACGTGGCAGCGCCGAACTCGTCCTGTACGTACTGTCCGCGCGGCTTCCCCGCCACATCGGGGATCTGCATGCTGGCCGAATCGTCGAGCAGCACGGCGACGACGTTCTGCTGGTTGACGGCGGCGCGCACGATGAGCGTGGGACGGAAGAGGCAGAACAGGACGAGGCCCAGCACCGCCAGGCGCAGCGCGGTCAGGATGACGCGATCGCGCGGGCGGCCCTGGGTGACCTGGACGCGGCGGTACGTGAACACGGCGAGCGCCGCCGCGACGGCCGCCAGGCCGGCGGCGAACAGCGACGCCCCGGTGAGGTCGAACCGAAACTCTCCCTGCTGGAAGACGACCGGGCGATAGTTAAAGAGAGCCTGAAACAGGGCGTCAAACATTGGAGGCGCTCTCCGGATCCCTGACCCCTCAGGCCTGGAGAGGTGGCGATCATACAGCCAGCCCGCTCCGGGATCCCAGGGGACGCTGGCGGCGCCACGCGCCGCCCCTCACTTCATGCCTTCGGACGATTCGTATATGTTGAAGGTTGGCACACGTTCGAGGCCAATTGATAGAGGGGGATTCGTGCGCAGACGCGACTTCATCACCGCCGCCGCCGGCGGCGCCGCCGGACTGGGCGCCGGCAGACTGATCTGGGGACGGGGCGGATCCTCGTGGCCCGCCGAGGCACGCATGACGTTCTCGCAGCAGGGCGAGGACATCGTGCTGTATCACGTGGTGCGCGATCTGCTGCGGGTCGAGAAGGCGACGTACATGGATGTCGGCGCGGCCGAGCCGGTGCTGAGCAACAACACCTACCTACTTTGGGGGGTCGGCCACCGCGGCGTGCTCGTCGAGCCGAACCCGGCGCTGGCGAAGAAGCTGCGCGACTACCGCTCGGGCGACAAGGTCGTGGAGGCCGGCGTCGGCGTCACCGACCAGACCGAGGCCGACTACTACGAGATCAAGGGCAACCCGATGCTCAACACCTTCTCACCCGATCAGGTGAAGTCGCTCGAGGCGGGCGGCGAGGCGGTGGAGCGGGTCCGGAAGATGCCGCTCATCAACATCAACCGGATCATCGAAGAACAGCTCGGGAAGGCCCCCGACGTCCTGTCCACCGACATCGAGGGCATGGACTACTCCATCATCAAGACGCTGGATCTGGCGCGCTTCCGCCCCGGCGCCATCTGCGCCGAGACGGTGGCCATGAGCCCGGGCGGCGACAATTCCGAGATCACCACCTACCTGGTCTCGCAGGGCTACTGCGTCCGCGGCGGCTCGACGATCAACACGATCTACGTGGACTCGAAGCGGCTCTGAACCTGGCGGCCTCCAGGCTTCCGGCTCCCGGCCAGGAACGCAGGGCGGGGCTTCAGCCCCGCCGGCGCGGCTGAAGCCGCGCCCTACATCGGGCGCACTACCAGCCAGACGAACAGCACGATCCCGGTGCCCCAGGCGATCTTCTTCGCCGTCCTGGGGCGCGTCCGCTTGACGTGGTTCCAGACCAGCGCCAGCCCCGACATCGACACCACCACGAAGACGACGGCCGCCAGCGTCGCCACCGGACCGAGCGATACGGCGTACCACTTGTACAGGCCGTTGTTCCAGGCCGACCCGTAGACGATGCAGAGGTGGACGAAGTAGACGAGGAGCGATTCCTGTGCGATCGCGCCGAAGAGCCGGGGCAGGTGCTGGATGCGGTGGCTGAGCAGCGCAATCGCTCCCATGATGAT
>DATMDI010000569.1:0-19785 GCA_035557875.1 Vicinamibacterales bacterium | reverse complement strand
GGCGGTGGTCGTGCTGACCGGTCTCTACTCGGTGCTCGGCGGCATGCGGGCCGTCGCCTACACCGAGGCCGTGCAGACGGCGGTGCTCGTGATCGGCTCGCTGCTGCTGACGTTCTTCGGGCTGTCCGCCCTCGGTGGCTGGGGTGCGCTGCGCGCGGCGCTCGACCCGGAGATGTTCAACCTGTGGAAGCCGATCGTCCCGGCCGGCGTCGAAAGTACGTGGGCGCCGGTCAACGAGGCGGGCCGGATGGCCTGGTACTTCAATCAGGGCTACCCCTGGCCCGGCATGCTCCTGTGCGCGCCGATCATCGGCCTGTGGTACTGGTGCACGGATCAATACATCGTGCAGCGCACGCTCGGCGCGAAAGGCGAGCGCGAGGCGCGCCAGGGCACCATCTTCGCCGCCTGCCTGAAGCTGCTGCCGCTCTTCATCTTCATCGTGCCGGGCATGATCGCCGTGGCGCTCGCCCGCAGCGGACGGATGCCGCTGCTGGCACCGCTCGTGGGCCCCGACGGTGCGCCCGCGGCCGCGCAGACGCAGGCGGCGTTCCCGTTGATGGTGCAGGCGGTGATGCCGGCCGGCCTGCGCGGCGTGGTCGTGGCCGGACTGCTCGCCGCCCTCATGAGCTCGCTCGCCGGCGCGTTCAACGCCTCGTCCACGCTGTTCACTCTCGACTTCTACCAGAAACTGCACCCGACGGCGTCCCAGGCCCGGCTCGTGTGGGTGGGCCGCGCCGCCACCACGGTGATGGTGCTGATCGCGCTGCTCTGGATTCCCGTCATCCAGGGCGCGCGCGGTCTCTACGACTACCTGCAGGGCATCCAGGCCTATCTCGCGCCGCCGATTGCCGCCGTGTTCTTCCTCGGCGTGTTCTTCCGGCGGCTCAACGCGGCGGGGTGTCTGGCGGCACTCGTGGCCGGGTTCGCGCTCGGCCTCTTCCGCCTGGCGGTCGACACACCGGTCACGCTCGGCCTCACCGGATACGAGCGCGGCTACGACCCGGGGTCGCTGCTCTGGATGGTCAACAACATCTATTTCCAGTACTACGGACTGCTCATCTTCCTCGTGTCGGTGGCGGCCATGGTCGGCGTCAGCCTCGCCACGGCGCCGCCGCCCGAGCGCCAGCTTGCGGGCCTCACCTACGCGACCGTGAGCCGCGCGCAGCGCGACGCGTCGCGCCGCAGCTGGGACTGGCGCGAGGTGGCCGGTTCGGCGGTCGTGCTCGCCCTCATCGCGGTCACCTACGT
This sequence comes from Vicinamibacterales bacterium, assembly GCA_035557875.1. Lineage (GTDB taxonomy): Bacteria > Acidobacteriota > Vicinamibacteria > Vicinamibacterales > UBA2999 > DASYRM01. The sequence continues at coordinate 18,537 of DATMDI010000569.1, read as the reverse complement.
CTACTTCAACGGATGACGCACGCATGACCCTCACTCCGACGCCCGCAGACAAGTTCACCTTCGGCCTCTGGACGGTCGGCAACCGCGGCCGCGATCCGTTCGGCGAATTCGTCCGGGCGCCGCTCGATCCGGTGACCGCCGTGCGTCGCCTCGCCGGGATCGGCGCGTGGGGCGTGAACTTTCACGACAACGACCTGGTGCCGATCGACGCCACCGCCGGCGAGCGCGACCGCATCGTGCGAGAGTTCCGCCGGGCCCTGGACGCAACCGGCGTCACGGTGCCGATGGCGACCACCAACCTGTTCACCGACCCGGTCTTCAAGGACGGGGCCTTCACCTCGCACGACGCCAGGGTGCGGCGCTTCGCGGTGCAGAAGACGATGCGCGCCATGGACCTCGGCGTCGAGCTCGGCGCGGGCACCTACGTGTTCTGGGGCGGACGCGAAGGCGCCGAAGTGGACGCCGGCAAGGACCCGATCGAGGCGATCAAGCGCTTTCGCGACGCCATCGACTACCTGTGCGAGTACGCCCGTGACCAGCGCTACGACCTCAGGTTCGCGCTCGAGGCCAAGCCGAACGAGCCGCGCGGCGACATCTACTTCCCGACCACGGCCGCCTACCTGGGCTTCATCGGCACTCTGGCCCATCCCGGGATGGTGGGCGTGAACCCCGAGTTCGCGCACGAGCAGATGGCCGGCCTCAGCTTCTTCCACGCGGTCGCGCAGGCGCTCGACGCCGGCAAGCTCTTTCACATCGATCTGAACGATCAGAAGCCGGGCCGCTTCGATCAGGACCTGCGCTTCGGATCCGAGTCGATCAAACCGCTGTTCTTCCTGGTGAAGTTGCTCGAGGAGCAGGGTTACGAAGGGCCGCGCCACTTCGACGCCCACGCCTACCGCACCGAGGACGAGGATGGAGTGTGGGACTTCGCACGGGGCTGCATGCGCACCTATCTCCTTCTCAGACAGAAGGTCCGCGCCTTTGCGGCGCACGCCGGCATCCAGACGCTTCTCGCCGAGATTCGCGGCGAGGGCGGCGAGCTCGAACCCTTCTCGCGTGACGGCGCAACCCGCCTCAAAGCGGAAACGTTCGACCGCCGCGCGCTGGCGTCGCGCCGCCTGGCCTACGAGCGCCTCGATCAGCTGGTGATCGATCTGTTGCTCGGCGCCACGTGATGAACGCCGAGACTCACTCGCTCTACCTCGGCCTCGACTGCAGCACGCAGAGCCTGAGCGCCGTGGTCCTCGAGTCTTCGGGCGCCCGCCACCGCGTGGCGCTCGAGCGGTCGCTGGTCTTCGACGAGGCGCTGCCGCACTACGGCACCCGGCATGGCGTGCTGCCCGGCGCGAACCCGGCTATCGCGCACGCCTCGCCGCTGATGTGGGTGGAAGCCCTCGACCACATGCTGGGCGAGCTCTCGGCCAGCGGCCTCGACCTGCGGCGGCTCGCGGCCCTCTCGGGCGCGGCGCAGCAGCACGGGAGCGTCTATCTCAACGAGGGCTCGGCCCGCGGACTCGAAACGCTCGACCCGGCACGACCGCTCCCGCCCCAGATCGTTCCGCTGCTGTCGCGCCCGATCGCGCCGATCTGGATGGACTCGAGCACGGGCGTCGAGTGCGCGGCCATCGAGCGGGCCGTCGGCGGCGCGGCCGTGCTGGCGCGGCACACCGGGTCACGCGCCTTCGCGCGCTTCACCGGTCCGCAGATCCGCAAGTTCTCCACGACCGATCCGGCCGCCTACGCCGCCACTGGCCGTGTCCATCTCGTGAGCTCGTTCCTCGCCTCGGTGCTCACCGGCCGGCACGCCCCGGTCGATCCCGGCGACGCGTCGGGCATGAACCTGATGGACCTGGCGTCGTCCACGTGGTGGCAGCCGGCGCTCGACGCGACCGCGCCTGACCTCCGCCCGCGGCTGCCGGCGATCGCTCCTTCGCCGGTCATCGCCGGCCACCTGTCGCCGCACTGGCAGTTTCGCCACCGCCTGCCCGCAGCCAAGGTCGCGGTGTGGTCCGGCGACAACCCGTCCAGCCTCGTCGGGCTCGCCCTGGTCCGCGAAGGCCGCGTCGGCGTCTCGCTCGGCACCAGCGACACGATCTTCGGCGCCATGCGCGATCCGCGCGTGGACCCGGCCGGCACCGGGCACGTATTCGGGTCGCCCGCGGGCGGCTTCATGGGCATCACGGTGTTCAGCAACGGCTCGCTGGCACGCGAGCGCGTGCGCGATCGCTACGGCCTGACGTGGGAGGGGTTCTCGCGCGCGATCGACTCGTCGGCGCCCGGCAACGGCGGGGCGCTGATGCTGCCGTGGTTCGAGCCCGAGATCACCCCTGCCGTGTCCATCCCCGGCGTCCGCCGCCGCGGCCTCGACGAGCACGATGCGCCCGCCAACGTGCGCGCCGTCGTCGAGGCGCAGATGATGGCGCTGTTCCTCCACTCGCGCTGGATGGGAGTTGCCGTGGACGTGATCCATGCGACCGGCGGCGCCGCGGCCAACGAGCGGATCCTGCAGGTGATGGCCGACGTGTTCGGCGCCGAGGTCCGCCGTGTGGAGGTCGCCAACGCCGCCGCCCTCGGTGCTGCCCTCCGGGCGCTGCACGCCGACCGGCTCGACGCGGGCGCGCCGCGGTCGTGGGACGACATCGTGAACGGGCTTGACGCGCCGCCGCGGGCAAGCGTCCGGCCCGATCCGCAGCGCCACGCCCGGTATCGCGATCTGCTGCCGGCCTACGCCGAATTCGAACGGGCGGAACTGGCACGGGCGTCCCGATAGCGGTCTCCAAGATGGAGAAGGCGGAAGCCGGGAGCCTGAGGGTTCTTGTGGATTGGTGCCGCTGGGCAAAAGCCGCGGAGCCGCGTGCGCCACGTGGCACACGACCCCGCGGCAGAAGGCAGGAGAGCGTTTACGCGCCCTTCTTGAGGACGATCTTGATCGGCTCCGGCCGCATCGTCTCTTTTTCGACGATGAGCTTCACTGTCTTGGTGGCGAAGCCGTCCTTGTAGATCACCATGTGGAACTCGCCCTTGCCGACGCCGTTCACGTTCCACTTGCCCGAGTCGTCGGTCTTTGCTTCGATGGCACTGCCATCGGGCAGCGGCAGCTTCACGAGCACGCCGCCGATACCCTCGCCGCCCTCGCCGTTGACCGTGCCGGCGAGCGCACCGAGCCCGCGCGACTGCGCCGCGGCGCGCTCACCCGCAAACCCGATGAGTGCAGCGACGGCCAACGCGGCGCTGATACGTTTCATAGTCGAATCCTCCTGTGGATGGCACTTCCACCGTGTAGTCGTGCTTGAGGAGTCAATCGGCAGGCGCTGTGGATTCTTGAATCCGGCCCACTGATCTGCCCGGCGGGGCACGTGCCTGCGCGTTTCGTTGATGGCCGGGGACTAGTGACCGAGGCGCGCGTGCGATCCGGCGCGCCTGGGTTTCGCCGCCTGCAGCTTCGTGAAGCAATCGGCGATCAGCCCGGGCATGCGGAGAAGGCTGGCGACGTACCCGGCGCCCCCCCGCGAAATCGCTTCGCGCGGCATGCCGTAGACCACGCACGACTGCTCGTGCTCCGCAATCGTCTCGGCGCCCTGGTTCCGCAGGTCCACCAGCCCGTCGGCGCCGTCCTGACCCATGCCGGTCAGCAGCAGCGCGACCACTTTCACGGCGCGAAGCTTGGCGACCGAGTGGAACATGACGTCCACGGAGGGGCGCTGGTGATGCACCGCCGGCGCGTCCGTCAGCCGGACCACCAGCCGCACGCCGTCGCGTTCGATGAGCATGTGGCGGTCGCCAGGCGCGATGTAGGCGACACCCGACTCCACCACCTGGTGGTCGGCCGCCTCGACCACCCGCATGGGGCAGACCTTGTCGAGCCGGTCGGCGTAGGTGCGGGTGAAGTGCACGGGCATGTGCTGCGCGATGACGATCGGCGGACAGGCCTTGGGCAGCCGCGTCAGCAGCGCCTCGATCGCCTGCGGGCCGCCGGTCGAGGCGCCGATGGCGATCAAGCCGTGCCCGGGCCGCACGTGGTCGAACGACACCGCCGGCGATGGAGTGGCATCGTGCGCCCGCGTCGGGCGGGGGGCCCACTCGCGGATACCCAGGATCTTGCTGCGCAGCGTTTCCGTGATCTCGCCGATCGAGTACGGACCGCCTGGCTTCGGGATGACGTCGATGGCGCCGGCACGCAGTGCTTCGATGGCGGTGGCCGACCCGCGCTGGGTCAGCGAGCTGATGATGATGACCGGCATCGGCCGGTGCTCCATCAGCTTGCGCAGGAAGCTCAGGCCGTCCATGCGCGGCATCTCGATGTCGAGCGTGATCACGTCCGGTTCGAGACGGACGATCAGATCGCGAGCCTGGAACGGATCGGCGGCCGTACCGACGACGTCGATGCCCGGCTCGCCGTTGAGACCGTCGACGAGCAGCTTGCGGACGATCGCCGAGTCGTCCACGACGACCACCCGCACCGCCCGGTTGGGCCGCGTCGTCGGCTCGGCTTGCTCTGCCGGATGCGGGGACATGTCACCGCGCCTCGACCGCCAGATCGATCGCCAGCGGCACGCCGTTGGCGGCATACCGGCTCCAGCCCGCACACTGCCCGTCCGGCGCCGCCTCCACCACCGGATGCTCCAGATCGAAGACCTGGCCCTGCGTCCGCGTCAGCCAGCGGCCGCAGACCATGTTGGCGAGCTCCCCGGTGAGGTCCTGGACCAGCGGGTCGGACGGCGGCAGCTCGCCGGTCTCCATGCCCAGGAAGGCCGAGACCAGCTCGCGCGCCAGCGCCAGCGGCAGACGGCAGCGCAGCGCGCCGCCGAGCGGGCCGTGAAAGCGCACCGACGACTCGAGCCAGGTGTCGTGGTCGGTGCACAGGGCATCCCACTCCACCTGACCGACGGGTTCCACGCTTGCGAAGAACCCTTCCTCGGCCACATATGCCACGGCCGCGTCCAGCTGACTGGACTCCTCAACCATGGATGCGTTCAGCGACTTTGGACAGGACATCTCGCATGACCTCCGGGCGCAAAGGTTTCTCCAGATACCAGTCGACGTTCAGGGCGAGCACTTCGGCGCGCCGCGCCTCGGAGCCGTCGGTAGAGATGACGACGCGGGCGCGGACGGCGTCGGGGTTTCCCGACAGCGCCCGCAATAGTTCCGCGCCGTTCATCACCGGCATGTTGATGTCGGTGAAGAGGACGTCCACGGCGGTCGTGGCCAGGAGATCGAGCGCCTCGCGGCCGTTGCCGGCCTCGTGCACCTGCCCGAGCGGAACCTCGCTCAGTTCCATCGTTCGCCGCACCATCCGCCTCATGACGGACGAGTCGTCCACGATCAGACAGTTGAGTGGTCTCATCTCATAGCTCCTGCACACGCTCGCGTCCACATGTCACCTGGAATTGGCCGTCCGCCACCGAGAAGTTGACCGTCCGGGGCTCGGTGCCGCCGAGCGCTTCGGCGTGCACGAAAATCCCGTGCTGCCACAGCAGGCGGCGCGCCGCGAGCGCGTTGCGCTTGCCCACGTCCAGCCCGCCTTGGGCGCCGACGGCGGCGCCCCCGAAGAGGTGCGCGCGGCACCGCTTCTTGTTCAGTCCCTGGTCGATTGCCTGGGCGATCAGCAGAGGGATGCCGGTGTCCGCAAACGTGCCCGGCTGCTTGCGCGCCCGCTCGGGGTTGACCCGCGCCTCGGGCAGCAGGAAGTGCAGCATGGCCCCGATGCGCACACCCGGGTCCCAGAGGCACACCGCCACGCAGCTCCCGAGCGCGTGGGTCACGATCAGCGAATCGGCGCCGGCGACCGCCTGCTCGCCGATGCCGATCACGACGCGCTGCAGTCCGCCCGTGGACGTTCCCACGACCATCGCGCCTGTGCTCACGCGCTCCTCCGCTGATAAACGGCCGGGGCCATCCACTTGAGCCCGTGCGACAGCCCGTTGAGGCTCTCGGAATGCGCAATGAACAGGTAGCCGTCGGGCGCCAGGTGCCGCTCGAGCATCGCGACAACGCGCTGCTGAACCGCCTTGTCGAAATAGATCATCACGTTGCGGCAGAACACCACGTCGAAGGTCTCCTCGATGCTGTCGACTTCGATGAGATTCAACCGCCGGTATTCGATGCCACGGCGGAGATGCGCCTTGATCCGCAGCTTGCCTTCTTCGCCGCCCAGGCCGCGTTCGAAATGGGCTTTCAGCACCGATGGCGGGACGCCGGTGGCGGCCCGCGCCGGATACACGCCGGCCGCCGCGGTCTTGAGCGCCTTGGTCGAGATGTCCGACGCGAGCAGGCGGATCTGGCGGTGCTGGCTCTCGGGCATGCTCTCCAGCAGCGAGATCGCGATCGACACCGGCTCCTGGCCGGTCGAGCACGCCGCGCACCACACCCGCACCGGACGGCGTCCGGCGACGAGCGGCGGCAGCACGCGGCCGGTGAGGTAGTGGAAGTGCTCGTCCTCGCGGAAAAAGCTGGTGTGATTGGTGGTGATGGCGTCGAGCAGCGTCGACAGCTCCTGACCGGAACGGTCGCCCTCGACGTGACGGACGTAGGCGGAAAACGACGTGAACCCGCCCGACTTGAGCACCTTGTGCAGGCGGGCGACGACGAGCGCGCGCTTGCCGCGGTGCAACGTGATGCCGCTGCGCTCGTAGACGAGCTGGACGATCCGGTCCAGCTCGCGATCGCTCAGCGCGATCTCCGGCTCCCGCTGCAGGACGGCGCTCACGGGATCAGGCAGCGCTCGGCTGCGGCATCGACACGGTGCCGTCCACGCCGAGGACTCGGTCGAGGTCGAGGAGGATCTTGACCTGGCCGCGCACCTTGGCGATGCCCTTCATGTAGTCGGTCTGAATCTCGTCGCCGAACTCGGGTGTCTGCTCGATCTCCTCCGCGGTGACGTTGAGCACCTCGGAGACGTGATCGACGATGATGCCCATCATCCGGGCGCCGGTCGCGAGCACGACCTCGACGACGATGATGCAGGTGCGCTCGGTGTACTCCTGCGGCGGGAACCCGAACTTCAGCCGGAGATCGACCACCGGAATCACCTTGCCGCGCAGGTTCACCACACCCTTGACGTAGTGGGGCACCTGCGGCACCGCAGTGATGTCCATGATCTTGATGATTTCCCGGACCTTCAGCACGGGGACGCTGTATTCCTCGTTCCCGAGCGCGAAGGTCAGGTACTTACCCACCAGCTCTTCGCGCTGAAAGCGACCGGTGGCGCCGTGCGTGCTCATCGTGACAGTCCTCCGTCGGCAGCACCGCTCAGGCGGCGCGCCGGCCTCCTTCGCGCACCATCGCGACAATGCCGTGGGGATCCAGAATCAAGCCGATCCGGCCGTCGCCGAGAATGGCGCCGCCGGCGACGCCGCGTACCGAGGCGAACGAATCGCCGAGCGACTTCACGACCACTTCCTGTTTGTGCAGCAGTTCCTCGACGACGAGGCCGATGCGGCTGCCGCCCTCTTCGACGACCACCACGGTGGCCGACGACGGGTCGAGCGCCGAGCCGCCCATGCCGAGGATGGCGCCGAGGCTGACCAGCGGCAGCACCGACTCGCGCACTTGCACCATGCGCGGGTGCCCCTGCACGAAGTGCACGTGCTCGGGCAGCGGCCGCAGCGACTCGCGCACCGCCGCTGCCGGGAGCACGCACCGCTCGGTGCCGACGCGGACCAGCAGGCCGTCGAGCACGGCGAGCGTCAGCGGCAGGCGCACCAGGAACATGCTGCCCTGACCGCGCTCAGTGCGGATGTCGACGCGGCCGCGGAGCAGCTCGATGTTGCGCCGCACCACGTCCATGCCGACGCCGCGTCCCGACACCTCGGTCACCTGGGCGGCGGTCGAGAACCCGGGCTCGAAGATCAACCGGTGGATGTCCTCGGGCGCGGGAGCCGCGTCGGCCGCGATCAGCCCCTTGCGGCGCGCGCTCTCGAGGATGCGCTCGGTGTTGAGGCCGGCGCCGTCGTCCTTCACCTCGATGATGACGTGACTGCCCTGGTAGTAGGCGCTCAGCGATACCGTCGCGCGCGCGGGCTTGCCGGCGGCCTGGCGCGCGTCCGGCAGCTCGACGCCGTGATCGACGCTGTTGCGCGCCATGTGCATCAGCGGGTCGGTGATTTCCTCGACCATCTTGCGATCGAGCTCGGTGTCCTCGCCGGTGATGACGAGATCCACCGGCTTGCCGGCCTTGCGGCTGATGTCGCGCACGACGCGGGCGACCTTCTGGAACGCCTGCCGGATCGGGACCATGCGCAGCGCCATCGAGTTGCGCTGCAGATCTGCGGTGAGCCGCCGCAGCTGGGCCATGTTGCGCGCGAGGCGGCCGTCCACGAGCGACGACAGCGCCGGATCCTGCTGAATCAGCGACTGGACGACAATGAGCTCGCCGACGACATCCACCAGGTTGTCGAGCTTCCGGGTATCGACCTTGATGGCCGTCGCGGTCGCCAGGTCGTCCTTGCGACGCGTGGCTGACGCCAGCGGGCTCGGGTCGAACGAGGTATCGGACTCGCCGGCGGACACCCGCGCGGCAGTCGCCGACGCCGCGTCGAGCGGCTCGGAGGCAACCGGTGCCGCGAGCTCGCTGAAGTCCAGGCCGGAGCCGTCGGACCGGTTGGCCGCGGCCGCGAGCTGCCGTTCGATCCGGAGCGCAATCTGCGCGACGAGGGCGACGGCCTCGGTGCCGGTTGCCGTTCGCGGACGTCCGGCCAGCCGGTGGCCGACGTCGCCGATCATCATCGTGAGCACGTCCACCGCGCGGAGCACGAGGTCCACTTCGGGCGCCCCGACGCGGATCTTGCCCGACCGCGCGAGGTCGAGCAGGTTCTCGACCTTGTGCGCCACCCGCTCGACCGACACGATGCCGAGCGCCGAGGCGTTGCCCTTCACCGTGTGGAACGGGCGGAAGATGTCGTTGAGCAGCCCGGTGTCCCCGGGACGCTCGTCGAGCTCGAGCAGCGCCGCTTCGATCGTGCCGAGATGATCCAGCGCTTCGGCGATGAACAGGTTCCCGAGCTCGGGATCCGACTGCACGACCGCCAGTTCGATGGCGTCGTCAATCGTCAGGTCCTCCTCGGTCACCGGCGCAGCGGCAGCCGGCTCGGTTCTCGCGGGCGAGGCCGTCTCCGCGATGTCCGCCACGGCTTCGGCTTCTTCCACCGCCGCCAGGCCGGAGGTGGCCAGAGGCAGCTCCATCGCATCCTCGAGTGGGAGTACGTGGACGGGCTGGGCCTTTGCTCGAGCCGCGGGGGCCTTCTTGGTGGCGCGCGCCGGCGCGGCCGGCCGGGGCTTCGCCGTCGAAACTGGCCGGCGCGCAGGCCGCCGCGTGCTGCCGGACGTTTTGCGTTGGGTCACGATGTCGCTCGTGCGGGAGCCGTGCCTTAGAAGCCGCCGTAAGTGCCGGTGGACTCTTCGAACGGAATCTGCTCGGCTGGCGTCACGCCGGCCGGCTTCGCCTTGGACCGGGGCATCCGCGTCACGCCCTTGCGCGCCGGCGCCCCGGCGCTGGCCCGCGCCGCGGCCGCGGCCTCATGCATGTCCGTGCCCACCAGTTCCATCAGCCGCTTCACGACCGAGCTGGCCTCTTCGGCCTGCGCGCTCAGCTCCTCGCTGACGGCGGCACTCTCTTCGGCGCTCGCGGCGTTGGTCTGGGTCACCTTCTCCATCTGGGCAATCGCCTGCGACACCTGCTCGATGCCCTGCGACTGCTGACGGCTGGCCACGCTGACCTCGTCGACCAGCCCCTTGGCCTTGACGGAGCTCTCGGTGATCGCGGCGATCGCCGCCGTCACCAGGCTCACCTTCTGGTTGCCGTCGTTCGCCTTGGCGATCGACTCTTCGATCAGGACCGCCGTGTCCTTGGCCGCTTGCGCCGACCGCTGCGCCAGCGTCCGCACTTCGTCGGCCACCACCGCGAAGCCCATTCCGGCCTCGCCGGCTCTGGCCGCCTCGACCGCGGCGTTGAGCGCCAGGATGTTGGTCTGGAAGGCGATTTCGTCGATGGTCTTGATGATCTTCGAGACCTTGTCCGAGGACTCCTTGATCGCCGACATCGACGACACCATCGCGTCGAGCGCGGTGTTGGCGCCGTGCACTTGACGCTCGGCGTCGGCCATCATGCCCGCCGCCTGGTGCGTGTTCTCGGCGTTCATGCGGGTCATGGAGGCGATCTCCTCCATCGACGCCGACGTCTGCTCGAGCGACGCCGCCTGCTCGGTCGCGCCCTGCGACAGCGACTGCGAGGCGCTCGCCACCTGCGACGACGCCGTGGCCACGTGCTGCGCCCCTTGCGCGAGATCGTGCGTGGCGACCCGGAGCGTGACGAGGATGCCCTTCACGACCCAACGCACCACGACGGCCAGCCCCAACGAGGCGGCAAAGACGCCGATGATCAGCCACAACAGGATGCGGTAGGAGTCGTCGCCGGACTTGATGGCCTCGGCGAACAGGCGGTTCTGCATCGCCGTCAGCCGCACCGTGTTGTCGTTCAGCTTGGTCAGCAGCGGCGCCGAACGCTGCCGGGCGACGTCCCAGGCCATGGCCGCCTGGCCGTCGGCGACGAATTTCACGACCTGTTCCTGGGTCGCATCCCATTCGGTGCCGGTGCTGCGCAGCTCGGTGACGAGGCGCAACCCCTCCTCCCAGCCTTCCAGCAGGTCGTGCATCTCGTCACTGCGCTTCTTCATGTCGGTGCGCAACGTGGTGATCGCCTGGCGCGTCTGCGTCTGCGCGTTCTGGTCTCCGCCGAGCGCCGCCAGCAGCAGCCCGCGCTGCATGTTGCTCAGCGAGACACCGTCGCGCTGCAGCTGGAGCGCCAGCTCCAGCTGACGCGCGGTTCGCTTGGTCGCGTCGTCGAGCTGCCCCTTCATCGACCGTCCGGTCACGAACGACACGAACCCCGAGATGAGAAGTAGCGCCACAAGGCTGCCCACACCCATGAACAGTCGCTTGGATAGATTCCAGTTGGCCATCGTCGTCCTCAGGCGAAGCGGTCGTCATGACCGGATCGACGTCATTCGTCCGCGCGCAGTCACGAACCACGGCGTGATCCCGCGCAGCGGGTTGGCACGCGACCGAGCGTGCACCACCACCCAATCGGCGGGGAACCTGGGAGCTTGAAGTAGAGGACCAGCCGGAAGTCGAGGGGGTGGAGGGGGATTGGGCTCCCGGCTCCCGGCTTCCGGCACTCGCCAAAGCTCGAAGCAAAGGTCAGAAACGCGCCGAAGCCGGAAGTCGCAACCGGAAGCCGTCCGGCGGGAGCCGGGAGCCGGGAGCCCGGGAGCCCGGGAGCCTTTTTACTAGGGCAGCACGGCGGTGATGTTCCGCTTCGGCACCTGGCCGACGGGAATGCGCATCACTTCACGCATCCCCACGATATCCACCACCGATACGGAGTTGGAGCCGGCGTTGGCCACGTAGGCCGTGCGGCCATCCGGGGTCAGCGTCACCCAATCCGGAGCCACGCCGACGTCCACGGCGCCGGCGAGTGTCAAATCGGGCAGGGAGTAGACGTAGACGGCGCTGTTCAACCGGCTGTCGACGACCAGCCGGCGGTTGTCGGCCGTCACCGCCATCCCGTGCGAGCTGTTGCCGCCCACGTAGACCGGCTTCTTGCCGGCGGCGATCGGCGGCAGCGCCACGCGGGCCACCTCGCGGCGGGCCGCAAAGTCCACGACGGCGAACCCGTTGAACTCCGTCAACTGCACGAACAGCCGGCGGGTCGAGCCGTCGGCGTTCTGCTCGAACGCCATCGGACGCACCCCGAGATCGAAGTCGAGGGTCCACACCGGCTGTTCCGTCTGCTGATCGATCACGGTGAGGTTCTTGCCGGCAATCGATCCGGCAATCACGAAACGGCCGTCGGGCGTGACGTAGGTGTTGTGCACCTCGCCCTTGACGGGAATGCTCTTCACCCGCTGCAGCGACGCGGTGTCGATCACATCGACCGCGCCGGGCGCCTGACGGATGGCGACGTACACCCGCGCACCGTCGCGGCTCGCGGCGACGTTGTTGGGGTGACCGCTCAAGGGAATGCGGCTGGTCACCCGCAGGGAGCGGCCGTCCACGACGTCCAGCGTGGTATCGGCCTCGTTGCTCACGTAGAGGCGGCTGCCGTCGGGCGCGGCGGCCACGCCGTGGCCGACCTCGATGCCGGTGATTTCGCCGACGACGCGGTTCGTGCCCGGGTCGATGATGTGCACGTTGTCGCCGGCGCTGTTGGTCTGGATGATGCGCACCTTGCCGGCCGGTCGCGCCGCGGGGCCGTGCAGCGTGGCGCCGCGCACCCAGGCGGCGAGCGTCTGCCATTCCGGGTCGTCCTTGGACGTCCAGTGCTTGCCGCCGTCGTGATGCGGGTCGCCGCCGGCGCTCTCCGCCAGCGGATGCTGCAACAGGCGACTGATGTCAGGCTGCCCCGCGACGACGCGCGACCGGATCAGGTCGAAGTTCTTGCGCGCGTCGTCGTCGCTCCAAGTCGCGCCGCTTGGCGCGAGCGGCTGCAGCCGCATCGGCGTGCCGAAGACGTGACAGGACACGCATCGCGCGTTCCCGGCGCGCTTGGTCGTGAAGATGGGCTGGACGCGCGCCTTGAAGTAATCGAAGTCGAGGGCCGGAGCGGGCGCCGGCTGCGCCGCGGCCGGCGAGGCGCAGGCGAGCAGCGCGATGAGCACGAGACGCAGACGGGGCATCGACGGGCTCCTTTCAACCGTGCCGCGCAAGGCGGGGCACACGGGTTGGATGCTAGTGACTCGCCGCGACGGGCGCAACGCCTTTGCGCACCGGCGTGGACGGGCTGGATGGGCGCGGATGGGTAAGGTTTGCAGTCCCGGCGATCCGCATCTACAAGGCTCCCGCTCAGACGCTGAGTCGCAAGTGCCACAAACCAAGCGGGTTCCAGGTCCTGGGGTACGGGCATGGAAGATGCACTTTCCGGCGCATTCGTGGACGTGAGCGGGAAGACGTCGTATCTCGAGATGCTTCTGCGTCCGATGTCCCGTTCAGTTCGAGGAGCAGGAGGAAAAGGAAAAATGGCTCGAGTGACACTCATCGTAACCGCGCTGGTGATTGCGCTGGTCGGCGCGTTCAGCAGCACGACCATGGCGCAGACCGACACGCGCGATCGCACGTTCCTGACGTTCAGCGGGGCCGTGGAAATGCCGGGCGTGACGCTGCCGGCGGGCACCTACGTGTTCAAGCTGGCCGACACGTCGTCGCGCAACGTCGTGCAGGTCTGGGACCGCGACGAGAAGAAGATGATCGGCCACTGGCTGTTCGTGCAGGCCGAGCGTCCCGAGGTGTCGAACGACACCGTCGTGATGTTCAGGGAAACGGCGGCCGGCCAGACGCCGGCGATTCACTACTGGTACTACCCGGGTGAGCGGATCGGCAAGGAGTTCGTCTACCCGAAGGACCAGGCGCTGAAGCTCGCCGCGCGCACCAATCAGCCCGTGCTCTCGACCGAGGGCGAGATTCGCCCGGAGTCGAGCGTGAGCTCGATTGACGCGAAGGGCAACGTCACGGAGTGGAAGCCGGAACGCGCCCCGGCGCCGCAGCCGCAGATCAGCAGCGATCGCAACACGATCGAGGGCGCGGGCGTCGCCTCGCAGCAGGCGCGGGCACCGGAGCCGCGCGCCGAGGCGTTCCCGCAGGGCGGTTCAGGCCGGGCGAACCCCGAGCCGGCACCCCCCGCGCCACAGGTCACTCGGTCGGAGGAGCTGCCGCAGACGGCGAGCCCGCTGGCGTTCGCTGGCCTGCTCGGCCTGTTGTCGCTGGCCGGCGCCGCGGGGATCCGCTTCCTCCGCTAGTGCGGTAGGCTGGTTCGGACGTGCCGCCGGAAGATAGAAGATAAGGGGGTTACCCCCGCCCGGCGGCACGTCGTCACCCAGAACGGTCCTGACCATGGCTTCCATGATGGCGCGCGCGTTCAGTGTGCTGGTACTCGCCGGTACCGCTCTCGGCGCGTCGGCTGGCGGTCTGGGCCAGGATCCGGCACCCGCCGGCAGCCAGGAGCCCGCACGCCCCCAGTTTTCCACGGAATCCGATCTCGTCGTTCTGCACGTCAACGTGTTCGACCGGCGCGGCGACGCGGTGCCGCAGCTCACGCGCGACGTCTTTCATGTCGTCGAAGACGGCAAACCGCAGGCCATCACGGTGTTTACCGGCGAGAGCTCGCCTGTGGCCGTGGGCCTGGTCGTCGACAACAGCTCCAGCATGCTGACGCGCCGCGCCATGGTGCTGGCGGGCCTCAAGGCGTTTGCCGAGTCGAGCCAGCCCGAGGATCAGGCGTTCACCATCGTCTTCAACGAGGACGTGCGCCGCGCGCTGCCCGGCTCCGTCAATTTCACGAACAACCCGATCCTGCTTCAGGCGTCGGTCAACGCGGCGCCAGCCGGCGGCAAGACCGCTCTGCACGATGCGGTGATAGCCGGCCTCGACCACCTTGCAACGGCGGAGCGTCAGAAGCGCGTGCTGGTCGTGCTGACCGATGGCGAAGACAACGCGAGCCGGCATTCCGAGGACGAGATGCTGCGCCGGGTGGATCAGTCCGACGCCCTGATCTACACGGTGTCGACTGCCCAGCTCGATGCCGGCGTCGGCAACGAGCGCCTGCTGCGCAAGCTGGCGCGGGCAAGCGGCGGCAGCGCCTACACACCCAAGGCGGAGCGCGACGTCGTCGAGGCGTTCTCGAACATCGCCGGCAAGGTTCGCCAGGGCTACACCCTGGGCTACGTGCCCACCAACTCCGCGCACGACGGCACCTACCGCCACCTCATCGTCAGAGTGCTCATCCCCGGCCAGCGAGCGCCGGCGGTGCACGTCCGCGACGGCTACCTCGCGCCGCTCCACGAACATGGGCGATGAGCTGATCCTGTTCTCCGCGAAGCTGCCACCGCGCCGCCGCCGGCACGGGCTCGTGGTGCTCGAGCGTGTGCTCCTCCTGGTTGCGTTGTGCACGTTGGGGTATGTGGCCGCGACGCTGGGCGGCGCCGCGCTCTATCAGAAGTACGAATCACGGCAGCTGGACGAGATCCTGCGGTCGGGCCCGCCCCCGGCGGCCGGGTCCGGCACGGTGACCCTGGGGCCGCGCCGCATCATCGGCCGGATCGAGGTTCCACGCCTGGGTGTCTCGACCATCATCAAGGAAGGCGACGACGCGCGCACGCTGGATCTGGCCGTCGGGCACATCCGTGGTACAGCGCTGCCTGGCGGCCGCGGGAACATCGGGCTCGCCGGTCATCGCGACACCTTCTTCCGCCGCCTGCAGCACATCGAGACCGGCGACGTCATTCGCCTCGTCGCGCCCGAAGGCACCTTCACCTACCTCGTGGAGCGGACGCAGGTCGTCTCTCCGAAGGACGTGTGGGTGCTCGACGCCACGGCGGAGCCGTCGCTCACGCTGGTGACGTGTTATCCATTCAGCTATGTCGGCACGGCGCCCGAGCGGTTCATCGTGCGGGCGAGGCTCACGCCCGGCTCCTCCCCTCCGGTGCGGCTTCAGGCTGCGAACCGGATGAAGCCGGCGGGCACCGCGAGCGCCGTGAAGCCGCCGCGACCGAAGCCTTCCGTCCACAAGGTGTCGAGGCCCACGGCCGGGAGCGCGAAGACGCACGCCGCCGCGGGAGCTCCCCCGCGCAAAGCTGCACCGGTCACCCCGCCCGCGGCTCGCGCGCCGCAGCGAATCGTGTGGTTGCACACGCTCGCCCGGGGGCACTGATCATCGCCCTCCAAAGGTCCGCCTAAAGGCGGACCCTACGACTTCCCTCCCGGCGGCTGTAGGCAGAGGCCAAAGGCAAGAGGCTGAAGGCTACCGTGTCTTCGTATACACCTGCGTGCTGCTGTACGGCGCGCCGGCGGTATCCACGCCTGACGTCGCCATCGTCAACTCCTGTCGATCGGCAGAGAGCGTCCAGGTGGCCGTCTCCTTCGAGTTGCGGTCGCCGGTCGCGGTGCGCTCGATGGTCGCGGCATCGATCCGACGCAGCGTCACCTGCGACGAGGAGGCGTCCACCGGGTAGGCCTTGCCGTCGAACCGGGCGCTGTAGGAGACACGTGCGAGCGGCGAGTCGTTGCCCTGCAAGCGCCGCCAGGTCGAAGTGTTCTGCCGCACGGCATCGCCTTCGATTTCGATCGTCGTTTCGCGGCGGTAGGGGGCGTTCGACGAGGGCGCATATCGCGACCGCGCGACGTCGAGCACCCAGGTGCCGGCGAACGGGTCCGCGGGCCCGCGACGCGCGACGGGCGCCGGCCGCGCCGGGGCCGCCGTGGCGGCGGCGGGCGCCGCGGCCGCGCGCCGTGAGCCTGGTGCCGCGGCCGTGCGCGACGACCGGTCGCGAGCCGCGGCGGCGCTCAGTTCGGTGAACGCGGCCGCGATGAATGCGTCGGTCGTCCACGGCCCCGACGCCGTGCCGTAGACGCCGTCGTAGTCGAGCGAGACGCGCGCCGCCTTCACCTGCTCGAGCGTGCGCCCTTCGTCCACGAGCCGCGCGATCCGGTCGCGGATGATCGTCAACATGTCCCGATACTCGACCGCGTCGATCTCGTTGGTGATGCGGCCGTGGCCTGGGACGATGCGCGTGCCGCCCATGGTGTTGAACTCGGGCACGGCGATGTCCACCAGACGGTTCATGGCGTCGATGACGCCCTGCAGCGTCCCGCCGCGCGCGGTGTCGATGACCGGATAGCTGTCGAGGACGAACACGTCGCCGGCGGCGATCACGTCCGACTTGCGGAAGAACACCATCACGTCGCCGTCGGTGTGCGCGGCCGGCTGGTGAATGATCTCGATCGGCTCGCCGGTGACGAAAAGCGTCTTCTTCGCGCCGGTGAAGGCATCGGTCGGCCACCACGCGACCGGCGCGGGATTGGTGCCGTCGGGCGGATTGGCGAGGCGCAGGTAAGTGCGTTCGTGGGCGTAGACCCGGGCTCCCTGCCCCAGGAACGCATTGACCGGTGCTCCGGCCGACGCCGCCAGCGCTTCGTTGCCGCCCACGTGATCGCGATCCGCCGACGTGTTGACGATGTAGCGAATGGGCGCCTTCGAGATGCTACGAATCGCGGCCAGGATTTTCTCACCCAGAGCCGTGGTGTTGGTGTCCACCACGAAGACCGCGTCCTCGGCGACCTGCACGACGACGTTGCTGCCGCCTCCCGCCAGCAGGTAGACGCTGCCCTGCACCGGCAGCACTTCGACGGTTCCGGTGGCCGCGTAAGTGGGCCGGTGTGGCCGCACCGGCGCAGCCTGGCCGGGGGCGCGTGGCGCCTGGCCGGAGACGGCCGCCACGGTCGCCGCCACCACGATCGCCAGGGCCAGGGCCCGGCGCCTCACCGCGTCCTCCCCTGCGACTGCATCAGCGCTTTGAGCGTGTCCGCGTACTCGGGATACAGCGTGTTCGCGCCGCCGAGCGTGGCCTCCCACGGCAGGCCGTTCGAGTCGGCATAGTCGGTCTGACGGAAGCCGAGCGGATAGTGCGGCACGTCCCCTGGCTTGAGGTTGGGCAGTTCGTCCGCGATCTCCACCTGCACGATGGGGTTCTCCCGCTGCCCCGGGTTCCATTTGAAGGTGGACGAGCGGATCATCGGCTCCTCGAGATAGATCGGATCGTCGACCTGCGACACCAGCAGCAGCCGGTCGCCGTGCCGGATGAAGAACTCGGTCATCACGCCGTAGGGGCTGCTGGGAATGCCGTTGCGCTGCAGGAAGGCCTGCTTCATGTGGGTGGTGGTTACCTTGAGCGCGCCTTTCTCCCACACGCCGGTCGAGAAGCCTCCCCACAGGTGCTCGGCGAACACCGACGGATGCGCCCGTCCGTCGAGCCAGATGGTGCGGTTGGCGTTCTGGAACAGGCCGGTGATGGTGTAGGCGACGAGCTGCCGCGTTTTCGGGTCGATCACCTCGCCCAGGTGGAAGTTGGGGCCGGGGCCGCGCATCGAGTACTGCGCCGGATGCGGCCTCGCCTGATGCTCGGGCACCGCCTGGATGGTGGAGTTCCACGCCAGCGCCTTCTGCCGCCCCGCGGCATTGAGCGGGAAGCCCGTGTAATTCTCGAGCTCGGGTCCCGGATCGATGCGGGTGAGGAGTTCCTCATCGTTCGACATTGCCCACGAGCCCGCCAGGTCCACCATGCGCGGCGGCGTGGGGGCCGACGGCGCCTGTGCCAGAACCGCGGGCACGGCCATGCAGACGATCAGGACGGCGACACTGCGATGACGTGAATCGGTGACGGACATGGGCCTGTTCCTCAGAGCGGCCGGCAGGGGGTGGGACGCCACCTTGCGCTGTCGGGCTCCCGCTTGAAGTGGGCACTGCGCGTGTACTCGCTCGTGAGGTAGAGCGGGTCGTCGACGTAGATCGAGACCACCAGGAAGTCGTCGCCGTTTGGAAAGCCGACGCGGTCCCAGTACTCGGTGATGGTGGTGCGCTCGCTGTAGGGAGCGCCGTTGCGCCGCAGCCAGCCTTCGCTGAGATTCGTGGTCACGACCTTCAGCGCGTGACCGGCCGGCGCCGGCGGGTTGGCGCGTCCGCCGCCGAAAGGCATCACCGGCGCGCCGCCGATC
>DATMDI010000568.1:0-12688 GCA_035557875.1 Vicinamibacterales bacterium | reverse complement strand
GAGCGCGGCGGCGCTCGCGAGCGCTCATCGAGAGCGGGATCGGCGCCTTCTACCTGGTGGCGGCGATCATGGGCGTGGCCTCGGCGGTCATCGTCTACGCCTTCGTCGTCGGCGACTACTCGATCCGCTACGTCCAGCGTTATTCCGACTCGGTCCAGCCGATGTTCTACAAGCTCACCTCGTACTGGGGCGGGCTCGACGGCTCGATCATGTTCTGGGTGTCGCTGCTGTCGGCGTTCGGGTCGGCCGCGGTCTACATCAACCGCGAGCGGCATCGCGAGCTGATTCCCTACGTCGTGACGGTCATCTCCGTGGTGCAGATGTTCTTTCTGTTCCTGATGATCGTCCACAACAACCCGTTCCAGACGTTCCTGACCGAGAGCCCGACCGAGGGCGCGGGGCTCAACCCGCTGCTCCAGAACTTCTACATGGCGATCCACCCGCCGACCATGTATCTCGGGTTCGTCGGGCTCACGATCCCGTACGCCTTCGGCATGGCCGCGCTCATCACCGGCTATCTCGACGACTCGTGGCTGCGCGCGGTGCGCCGCTGGACCATGATTGCGTGGCTCTTCCTGTCGGTGGGCCTCGGCCTCGGCATGATCTGGGCCTATGAAGAGCTCGGGTGGGGCGGCTACTGGATGTGGGACCCGGTGGAGAACGCCGGCCTGCTGCCGTGGTTCACCGCCACCGCGTTCCTGCATTCGGTGATGGTGCAGGAGAAGCGGGGCATGCTCCGGGTGTGGAACGTCTGCCTCGTCATCACGACGTTCTTCCTGACCATCTTCGGCACCTTCATGACCCGGTCGGGTGTGGTGCAGTCGGTGCACGCCTTTGGCGACGATCCCGAGCTGGCGCGGCTCTTCACGATCTTCATGATCGCGATCGTCACCGTGAGCTTCGGCTTCGTCATCTACCGGCTGCCGCTGCTGCGCGCGCGCAACGAGCTCGACTCGTGGCTGTCGCGTGAAGCCGCGTTCATGTTCAACAACTGGATCCTGCTGTTCTCGGCGTTCTTCGTGCTGTTTGCCACGATGTTTCCGACGCTCAGCGAGGCGATTCGCGGCGAACGGCTCACCGTCGGCCCGCCGTTCTTCAACCAGTGGATGCTGCCGGTCGGCCTCACGATGCTCCTGCTCACGGGCATCGGGCCGCTGCTGGCGTGGCGCAAGTCCACGGTCGTCAACCTCCGCGATCAGTTCCTCATCCCCGTGACGTTCGGCCTCGTCACCGCGATCGCGGTGGTGGCCCTCGGCGTGCGGGTGTGGGCGTCGGGCATCTGCTTCGCGCTCAGCGCCTTCGTCGTCGGCACCGTCAGCCAGGAGTTCTGGCGCGGCGCGCGGGTACGGCAGCGCGCCACCGGTACCGACGTCTTCACGGCACTGGTCGGCCTGGTCGGGCGCAACAAGCGGCGCTACGGCGGGTATGTCGTCCACCTCGGCATGGTGCTCATCTTCCTCGGCTTCGCCGGCGAAGGCTTCAAGCAGAAGGAAGAGGCGCAGCTCAAACCGGGGCAGCAGGTGGCGGTGGGCGACTTCGTCGTCCGGCACGATGCCCTGTCGGTCACCGACGACGGCCAGAAACAGATGATCACCGCACACGTTACCGTGCTGCGCGACGGTGAGCGGTTTGCCGAGATGTATCCGGCCAAGTGGATCTTCCGTAAGCACGAGGAGTCGCCCACCACGGAGGTGGCCATCCATCGCGGCTTCGCGCAGGACGTCTACCTGGTGCTGGCCAGCTTCGACGCGGCCACGCAGACCGCCAGCCTGACGGTGGACATCAACCCGCTCGTGAATTGGGTGTGGATGGGATTCGGGCTGCTGGCGCTCGGCATCGGCATCGCGCTGCTGCCGGACGCGGCCTTCGCGTTCGCCACCGCGCCGCTGCCGGCCAACGCCGCCACCACGGCGCTGATCCTGCTCGCGGTCGTGCTGTCGCAAGGAGTGGTGTTGGCACAGGACACGGTGCCGGCGATCTTCCGCAGCCCGCTCGAGCGCCGCGTCGCCGAAGAAGTCATGTGCAACTGCGGCTGCCGGCTCTCGGTGGCGAATTGCGGCATGATGAACTGCCACGGCAAAGAGCAGCAGTCGGCCAAGATTCGCCAGTACGTGGGCGAGGGGCAGGATCACGACGCGATCCTGGCGACCTTCGTGCGCCAGCACGGTGGCTACGACGTGCTGATGCAGCCTCCGAACCGCGGCTTCAACCGCGTGGCCTGGCTGCTGCCGTACGGCGTCGCCGTGGTCTGCCTGCTCGGCGTCGTGCTCACGGCGCTGCGCTGGTCGCGCCGTCCGGCCGCGGCGGCCGCCGCGACTGCGGGGCTCGACCCAGAGCTGGACGCCCGCCTCGAGCATGAGCTCCGAGACCTCGACTGATAAGGCCGCGCCCGCTTTCTTGCGCTCCGGCTCCGGCTTGCCCATGCAGTATCTTCTGGCCCGCACCGCGTGCGGGCGCACGTCTGTCTTGACGGAGTACGAACGTGACTGACGCGCACGAAGCTTCGGTCAAGACGTCAGGCGTGCCGGTGGGCGCACCATCGCTTCCGTCGTGGCAATTGTTCGCGCTCGCCGGCCTGATCGGCGCCACGCTCGTCGTGTTCGTTTCCCGCGGCCAGCCGCCGGCGGCGATTATCCTCCTGAGCCTGGTCGTCTTCGCGGCCGCGACCGTAGGCGCCGCCGCGCTGCGGACGCTGCTGCCGTTCATCGGCGCGGGCGAGCGGCTCGACGTGCCGCTGGCGGGGGGGCGCGCCCGGGTCGCGATCGAGCGCGAGAAGACGCTGGCCCTTCGTGCCATCAAGGACCTCGAGTTCGACCATGCGATGGGGAAGGTGTCGGATCAGGACTTTGCCGAGATGTCAGGGCGGCTGCGCACCCGTGCCGCCGGGCTGATGCGGCAACTCGACGCCGGCGCGTCGTACTCGGCGCAGATCGAACGCGAAGTGACGCGACGGCTCGAAGCCGCCGGTGGTCCGCCGCCTGCAGGAGAGTCACGGCCAGGCCGCTTCTGCGCGCAGTGCGGTGCCGCACACGACCCGGCCGCGCGGTTCTGCGCGCAGTGCGGGCATCGTCTGGTGCCGGCGTGACCTCGATGCCGAATCTCGTGGGGCGGGGCTCCCGCCTCGTAGGGCGCGGCTTCAGCCCCGCCATCTGCGTCGTCGCGCTCGCGATGACGCTGGCCGCCGGTGTCCCGGCATTCGCGCAGGACATGCCCGACCCCTCGCTCATCCACGGAAAGGCGCTGCCGGCGCCAGAGCTCGCCACCGGCACCGTCACCGTGCGCGTCGTGCGCGAGTCGATCGGCAACGATCTCCCGAACCAGTCCGTCACGGTGTCGATCGGCGGGGCCACGCGCACCGCGGTCACCGACGATCGCGGCCGTGCCGAATTCACCGGGCTGCCCCCCGGGCAGGAGGGGCGCGCCGCGGCGACCGTCAGCGGCGAGACGATGCAGTCCGATCCGTTCACGGTCCCGGCCTCGGGCGGCCTCCGCGTCATCCTCATTGCCGGCATCGCCCAGGCCGCCGAGCGCAAGGCCGCGGAGGCGGCGCGGTCCGCCGCGGCGCCGGCCGTGAAGGGCGCGGTCGTGTTCGGCGCCAACAGCCGCGTGCTGATC
Source organism: Vicinamibacterales bacterium (assembly GCA_035557875.1). Lineage (GTDB taxonomy): Bacteria > Acidobacteriota > Vicinamibacteria > Vicinamibacterales > UBA2999 > DASYRM01. Next base: position 9,073 of record DATMDI010000568.1, on the reverse strand, counting down.
CAGTTCTCGGACGACGTGTTGCAGGTCTACTACGTCCTCGAGATCGTCAACAGCGCCCGCACGCGGGTGGACATCGGCGGTCCGCTGGTCATCGACCTGCCGCCCGGCCAGAGCGGCGCGGCGGTGCTCGAGGGGACATCACCCACGGCCACCATTTCTGGAAACCGGATCACGGTGACCGGCCCGTTCGCGCCCGGCGCCACGCTGGTGAACATCGGCTACCGGCTGGCCCAGGATCGTCCGTCGCTGACGCTGGTGCAGCCGTGGCCCGCGGCCTTCCAGCAGGTCACGGTCGGAGTCCAGAAGATCGGCGCCCTCAGCGCCGCGTCGCCGCAGTTCACCGACGTGCGCGACGTCACGACGCAGGACGGCAAGGTGTTCGCGCTCGGCAGCGGGGCTGGGTTGGCGCCAGGGACCCCGCTCACCGTGACGCTGACCAACCTGCCGTACCACAGCCGCACGCCGCGCTACGTCGCGCTCGGGCTCGCCGCCGGCGTCATCCTGCTTGGTGTCTGGCTGGCCACCCGCACCCGGGCCGCGCCCGACGCGCGCAGCCTGGCCAGCCGCCGCGAGCAGCTGCTCAAGGAGCTCACGCAGCTCGAAGTGCGGCGGCGCGAAGGCGCGGTGAGCGCCGAGCGGTTTGCCACGCGCCGGCGGCGGCTGGTCGCCGATCTCGAGCAGATCTACGGCGAGCTCGAAGCCACCGGAGGCGGACCGCAAGGAGGCGGCGAGGGCGTCGCCGCGTGAGCCCGGGGGCGCACCAGTCCGCAGGCGCTCTCGACTTCGCCGTCGTCACCCTCGAAGAGGTCTCGCGCTCCTTCGGCCGCCGCCGCGCGCTGTCGCGCGTGAGTGCCCGGGCGGCGCAGGGCGAGATTCTCGGCGTGCTCGGCCCGAACGGGGCGGGAAAGTCCACGCTCATCGGTATCCTGGCCACCCTGCTGCGGCCGACTGCGGGCCGGGTCCGATATGGTGACGCTGCCGCCGATGCCGGCGCGGAACTGCGGGCGCGCATCGGCGTCCTCGGCCACGATCTCTTCCTCTATCCGGAGCTCACGGCCCGCGAGAACCTCGAGTTCTTCGCCGGACTCCACGCCGTGGACGATCCCCGGGCCGCCGCACACGACGCCCTGAAGCGAGCCGGCCTCGACGCGCGCGCCGACGATCCGGTGTCCAGCTTTTCGCGCGGCATGCGGCAACGGGTCGCGCTCGAGCGCGCCCTGATTCACCGCCCGCGCCTGGTGCTGCTCGACGAGCCGTTCACCGGCCTCGACGATGCGTCGGCGTCGGCCCTGGTCGCGCGGCTCCGCGGGCTGCGCGAGTCCGGCGCGATCGTCATCGTCGCGACCCACGATCTCGAGCTCGCCGAACAGTTGCTGGATCACGCCCTCTTCCTGCGTGAGGGCCGCCCCGCGGCGTCGATCCCGCGGCCTGGCCGGCTGCGCGCCGTGTACCAAGAGGTAATGACGAGTCCGCCCGACGGGGCGCGCTCGTGACCGGCCCGCCGCCGGCGCCGCCGTCCGGGTCGCGCTTCGCGCGGTCGGTGTGGCTGGTGCTGCGGAAGGACCTCACCGTCGAGGTGCGCAGCGGCGAGATCGCCTACACGACACTGTTTTTCGCCGTCTCGTGCGTACTGATCTTCGCCTTCGCCCTCGTGAAAGAAGGCCGGGCTCCCGAGGGCGGGGCCGCAGGCATCCTGTGGATCGCCATTCTGTTTGCGAGCACGCTGGCGCTGGGCCGGGGGTTCGAGCGCGAGCGCCAGGCGGAAACGCTGCGCGCGCTCCTGCTGGCGCCGGTGCCGCGGCCGGCGATCTACGTCGGCAAGCTGCTCGGGATCGTCGCGCTGCTGATCGCCGCCGAAGCCGTGCTGCTGCCGCTCGTCGCGTTTCTCTTCACCGCGCGTCTCTTCGCCCACCCGTTCTGGCTGGCCGGCATCGTCCTCACGTGTACGGTGGGGCTGGCGTCGGTGGGCACGCTGTTCGCCGCCATGCTCGTGCGGGCCCGCAGCCGCGACATGCTGCTCCCGGTGCTGTTGTATCCCGTCGTGGTTCCGGTAATCATTGCGGGGGTCCAGGGCACCGCGGCGCTGCTTCAGCCCACCGTTGATCTCGAGATCGTACGGTTCTGGCTGCTGCTGCTGGTGACCTTCGACGTCGTCTTCGTCGTCCTCGCGCTGTGGACGTTCGAGGCGGTGATGAGTGATTGAGGAGGCTCAGGCCTCAGGGCTCAGGCAAGAACGCTTTTGCTTGAGCCCTGAGCCCTGAGCCCTGAGCCTTTATGCCGAAATGGTTTTCTCCAGCGGCCATCCTGTGCGGCCTGATGTTCGTGGTCTCGCCGGTGCTCATCGCCAGAGCGCCGGACGAGGCGGCGATGGGCATGGTCTACAAGATTTACTACTACCACATGCCCTCGGCATGGATGTTCCTGCTCGCGCCGCTGGTGTGCGGCGTGTCGAGTGCGTTCTTCCTGGCGCGCGGCCGGCCCGAGGACGATCGACGCGCCTGGGCGGCGGCGGAGCTGACGGTCCTGTTCGGTGCGCTGACGCTGATCACAGGCCCGCTGTGGGCACGGCGTGCGTGGGGGACCTGGTGGGTGTGGGACGCGCGGCTGACGTCGAGCCTGGTCGGCTGGATGATCGGCTGGGCCTACCTGATCCTGCGGCGCTACGGCGGTCCCGGTTCCGACAAGCTGGCGGCGGGAGTGGCCCTGTTCGGCGCCGCCAACGTGCCGTTCATCTACATCTCGGTGAACTACTGGCGCACCATTCATCCGCCGACGACGGTGGTGCCGCGCCTGCCGGTGGACATGGGCGTGCCGCTCTGGTTTTGCGTCTTCGCCTTCCTGCTCCTCTTCATGCTCCTGATGACGATGCGCCTGCGCCTCGAAGTGGCACGTGCGCGCCTGGATGCCCTGTATGTCGCGCACGACGAGTAGGCCGATGGTGAGGTCGATGCTGCTGATGAGAACCTTTGCACGTGTCGCGGTGCTGGTCCTGTGCTGTGCGGCGGCCGCCCCCGCCGCGGCGCACGGCCAGCCGCCGCAGCCGCAGGACGAGTTCGTGCCGGTGGGCAATTCGCCGGCGCCGGAGCAGATTCCGGCGGCGCCACTGCTGATTGGCGCCTACGTGATCGTCCTGGCGGGGCTGTTCACCTACGTGTTCTCGTTGTCGCGGCGCCTGGGCGCGGTGCAGCGCGACGTCGAGCGGCTCGAAGGCGACATCAGGCGCAAGGGCCGCGCGTAGGTTCGGCCATGCCGACGGCCGCCCACTTCCTCTACATCCCCGCCGTACTGCTGCTCGGTGTGGTGATCGGCTGGATTCTCGGCTCGCGCGCCGCCGCCGACGCCTACGCCTCGCAGCTGCGCAAGCAGGAGGCGGCGCGGACCCGCGGGCCGGGATCGTCAGCGCCCCATGGCTAGGCGCTGAGCCAGGACGGCCGGTAGACCGGCGGCGAGAATTCGCCCCTGCGCGCGGGCGACGTCGTAGGGCGTCCGCACGATGGTCACGGCCCGGGCGGCCGAGTCGAGCAATCCGAACGCGGCGCGGGCATCGCCGTCGCGCGGCTGCCCGACGGCGCCACAGTTCACGAGATACCGCTGGCCTGGCTCGATCGACACGCGGCAGCGCTCGCCGCGAACCGGCAGCAGCGCTTCCACCGCGGTGCCGGCGCGGAAGATGCTCGGCACGTGGGTATGGCCGAACAGGCAGAGCGGCCCGGAAAGCGGCTGCGCGCGCTCGACGTCGCGTTCGTCGAACACGTAGGCGTCCTCGTCCCACGGTGCGCCGTGGCAGATGGACGTGAGCTCGTCGATCGTCGCCGGCCCCTTTGGCAGCGCCGCGAGCCACCGCAGGTTGTCCGGCGTGAGGACGCGGGCGGTCCACTCGATCGCCTGCCGCGCCACATGGTTGAAGCTGTCCACGGAATCGAGGCCGCAGGCGACCTTGTCGTGGTTTCCCCGCACCATCCCCGCGACCGGCAACAATTTGATCCGATCGATCACCGCATTGGGGTCCGCGCCGTAGCCGACCAGATCGCCCAGTACCAGCACCTGGTCCCACTCGCCGGCCGAAGCCTCCAGGACCGCGGTCAGGGCCTCGAGGTTGGCATGCACGTCGCTGAGGACCAGGTAGCGCATCAGAAGCCGATCCATTCCAGCAGCTGTTCGACGACCTCGGGGACGGGCCTCGTGGAGTCCAGCCGCACATGGGCGTGGGCGTAGGCCAGCTGGCGGCGCTGGAAAAGCTGTTCCATGGCCGGACGATCGGCAGCGAGCGGGCGGCGGCCGTCGCTGGGCACCCGTTTCATCACCTGCGCGAGCGGCACGTCGAGCCAGGCGACGGCGCCGTCCGCGAGCATGAGCGCGCGATTGTCGGCTTCGGCGAAGGTGCCGCCGCCGGTCGCCACCACGACGTGCCGCAGTGGCAGCAGCTCGCCGAGCACCTGGCGTTCGAGCTGCCGGAAGTAGGGCTCGCCGTTGGCGGCGAAGATGGCCGCGACCGTGCGGCGTTCGCGCGCCTCGATGCGCTCGTCCACGTCCTCCACCCGCCAGCCCAGGCGGCGTCCGAGGGCGCGCGCAATCGTGCTCTTGCCCGCGCCCATGAACCCGACGAGATACAGCTTGTCCGTCTGCACGCCTGTGTAGCTGCTAGGCGCGAAGGCCCTCGAGAACGTCGAAGAATTCCGGATACGACACCGCGGCCGCCGCGGCCCCGTGGATGGTCGTCGGCCCCGACGCGCCCAGCGCCGCCACGGCGAAAGCCATGGCGAGGCGATGGTCGTGGCGGGCGTCCACCTCGCCGCCGTGCAGGCGCCGGTGGCCCCGCACGTGGAAGCCGTCTGGCTGCTCGTCGATGTCGCCCCCCATCCGTCGGAGGCCGTCGGCGAGTGCCGAGATGCGATCGCTTTCCTTGACGCGCAGCTCCTGTGCACCGCTCACCCGGAGTTCGCCGCCGTGTGTCGCCATCGCGGCGAGCACCGGCAGTTCGTCGATGATGCCGGGCACTTCGTCCGGCGTGATCACGGCCGACCCGACGCCCTGGTAGCGCACCGTGATCGTTCCGCTCGGCTCGCCGCGCGCGGTCGTTGGGTCGACACCCCCATCGGGTGAGACGTCCACGGCGGCGCCCATCCGGCGGACGACGTCCACGATGCCGATGCGAGTGGGGTTGAGACCGACACCGTGTATAACGATCTCCGAGCCCGAAACCGAACCGCCGGCCACCATCCAGAACGCGGCCGCCGAGATGTCGCCGGGAACCACCAGGCTGCGCGCGGTGAGGCGTTGCCCGCCCGCCACCGACACCCGCAGCCCCTCGCGCCGCACCTCGACCCCGAACGCCTCGAGCCCACGTTCGGTATGGTCACGCGTGGCGAGCGGCTCGACGACGCTGGTCGTGCCGGCGGTCTGCAGCCCCGCGAGCAGCACCGCGCTCTTCACCTGCGCGCTCGGGACATCCGGCGCGTACTCGATGGGCGTGAGATCCGCGCGGCCGCGCACCGTGAGCGGCGGCCGTCCATTGTCGGACTCGATCGTGGCGCCCATGCGCTCGAGCGGGACGATGACGCGCTTCATCGGCCGGCCGCGCAACGACTCGTCGCCGGTCATGGTGGCCGACAGCGGGTGTGCCGCCAGCACCCCTGCGAACATGCGAATCGTGGAGCCGGAATTGCCCGCGTCGAGCACACCGGCGGGCGGCTGCAGGCCGCGGAGCCCGCGCCCGGTGATGCGCAGCCGCAGCCCGTCGGCGTCGCGCCCCAGATCTTCGATCGCGACGCCGAGACCAGCCAGGCACTCGAGCGTGGAACGGCAGTCGGCGCCGGTCGAGTAGCCGGAAATCTCCGACACGCCATCGGCCAGTGCGGCAAACATCGCGTACCGGTGCGAGATGGATTTGTCGCCAGGCGGACGTACCCGCCCCCGCACCGAGCGGGCCGGATGCACCACGACGCGATCGGGCGCCTGAGCCGCTCTTGTCGTTGAGGGCATCAAGGAACTATAACAGCACGGCTCGCGGCGCCGTGCAGGGCGGCCGTGCAGCGGGAGGTGCGTGATGCGCGGACGCGTGGTGCAGTGTCTAGTGGCCGGGGCCGGTGTCGTCGCGTTCATGAGCGTGGCGCCGCTGGCGCAGCAGCAATTCCAGTTCTTCGCACACTTCACCGACGCGAGCGGCATGCCGATCGCCGGGGTGAAAGACACCGACATCTCCGTGAAAGAAGACGATGCCGTTGGCAAGGTCCTGAGGCTCGAACCGATCGACTGGCCGATCCGGGTGGCCATCCTGATCGACAACGGCACCGGCTCCAGCGAACGCCTGAACCATACGCGCGAGGGCGTCAGGGGGCTCATCAAGGCGCTCCCACCCAACGTCGAAGCGTCGCTGCAGACCACGGCGCCGCAGCCGCGCTACCTGGTGAGGCCCACCAGCGACAAGGGGGCGCTGCTCTCCGGGGTGGACCTCCTGACCCCGGACTCGAGCGCCGGCCGGTTCGTCGAGGGGCTCATCGAAGCCGTGGCGCGGTTCGACAAGGACCGGGCCGACGAGAAGAAGGCCAATTTCTTTCCTGTGGTCATCATCGTGGGGTCGTTGACGGCCGAGGGCAGCTCGATTCGCGACCGGGATGTGCAGCGCCTGTTCCAGCAGCTCGCCACCCGCGCCGTCACGGTGCACGTGGTGATGGTGGGGCCCAGCAATCAGGCGGGCACCTCCAACGTGTCCAACGCCATCCAGATCGGCATCGACGCGACCAAACAGACCGGCGGCCGCTACGAATCGATTGCCGCGACAACCCGGCTGGTGACGCTGCTGCCCGAGATCGGCGCCCAGGTCGCGCAGAGCCACGAACGCCAGAGTGCGCAGTACCGGGTCACCTTCGAGCGTCCGGCAGGGAAGTCGGGGCCGCAGGTGGGCGGGATCGGCCTGGCGGGCAGCCGCGGCATGTCCGTGAAGCTGACACTCGACGGGCACATGCCGTAACCCTATACTTTTCAAAGGACTAAAATCCTGAACCGGCGTGGAGCCGGTTTGGCAGACCCTGCGCGAGCCAGCGTGGCTTGCCAGACACCGAGCGTGAGCCGCCGCAGCGGATCGCGTCGACAGGCCTGATGACCAACAGCCGCCACAGCGTCCGCCTCGACTTCTGCAGCACGTTCGAGATGGTGGACTTCGTGCAGACCGTCAGCGATCACATCGGACGGCTGGTCGGGCTCGACGACGATGCGCTCCACTGGGTGGGCGTCGCGGTGCGCGAGTCGGTCATCAACGCCATCAAACACGGCAACGCCGGCGACGAGCGCAAACGCGTCTACGTCGAGTTCACGCCGCTCGAACGCGAGTCGCCACCCGGAATGGCGATCCGGGTCCGCGACGAAGGTCCGGGGTTCGATCCGGCCAGCGTCCCCGACCCGCTCCATCCTGAAAACCTGCTGAAAGCCAGCGGCCGTGGCATCTTCCTCATCCGCAGCTTCATGGACGAGCTGCGCCTGCAGCCGGCCGCCGAGGGTGGCATGGAAGTGGTGATGGTGAAGCGGGCCGGCGCCACGACGCCGCCGCACGCGTGACCGCGGCCGCGTCCCCCACGACGCCGGCGCCCCCGCCAGTGTCGCCTCCGGAGCCGGTCTTCCTCGCCACCGCGGTCGAGATCGTCTTGCGTGCCGGCGTCATCCAGGAGGCGGGGCGCGCCTCCGGCTTCCGCATCACCAAGAAGGGCGAGATCGATCTCGTCACCGAAGTCGACCTGGCCTGCGAGCGCATGTGCCGCGAGCTGCTCGCCGAACGGTTCCCTGAGCATGACATCCTGGCCGAAGAGCTCAGCGCCAGTCCCGGGGAAGTGGCGCGGGCGCCGTACCGGTGGGTGTTCGATCCGCTCGATGGGACGACCAACTTCGCGCATGGGCTGCCAGTTTTCTGCGCATCGCTGGCGCTGGAACTGGAGGGCCAGCCGATCGTGGGGGCCATCTACGACCCGTCCAGGCGCGAGCTCTTCACCGCCGAACGCGGCCAGGGCGCGTTCCTGAACGGCGCGCCGCTGCGCGCCTCGGCGACGGCGGCACTGGGCGACGCGCTGCTCGTCACCGGCTTTCCTTACGACATGCACGTGCGCGGACCCGAGCTCGTGGAGCTGTTCGGCCAGTTTCTCGGCCGCGCGCGCGCCGTGCGGCGGCTGGGATCGGCGGCGCTCGACCTCTGTTACGTCGCCGCGGGCCGGTTCGACGGGTTCTGGGAGCAGCACCTCAAGCCGTGGGACGTGGCCGCCGGTGCCCTCGTCGTGACCGAAGCCGGCGGCCGCGTCACCGGCATGGACGGCGCCGCGTTCGACGCGCGCGCCGGCCACCTCGTCGCGTCGAACGGCCTCGTGCACGATGCGATGCTCGCGGTGATCGGCGACAGCCGCACCGGCCGCACTCTGCACCGGACGGTCTGACTCCCAGGAGTTACAACCGCGCCGCCGCGCACGCACGCCCTGCCGGCGTCCAACGCGTTGATCGCGAGGATGTTAGGCCGCGATGCGTGGTTGGCACCGCCCCTGCAACGCCCCGGGGCGATGCCTGGCGTCATGGGCCCGCGGCCTGGGGAGATTCGATTCATGGGTAAGCACATCGGCTGGAATGCGCTCGTCGTGGGCCTGGTGCTCGCCGCCGCGTCACCGGCGCTGGCGCAGCAGCAGACCGTGAACTTCACGATCGGCGGCTTCGTGGCGAGGAGCGCGGAATCGCGCGTCGCGGGCGACGTGCTCAACGAGAACGGGACGTTCCTCGTCTTCGATCTCGACGAGTTCAACACCCTGACCACTGGCGTCGAATGGCTGTTCCCGATTGGCGGCTTCGTCGAGGGCGGCGCCGGCGTGAGCTTCACGGGAAGCACGGTACCGACTGTCTACGCCTGCTGCGTGGACAACAACGGGCGCGAGATCGAGCAGGAACTGCGGCTGCGCCGCGTGCCCATCGACCTGACGCTGCGCCTGACACCGCTGGGCCCGAGGGCGAAGGTGCAGCCCTATGTCGGCGGCGGGGTCTCGCTCATTTCGTGGCGCTACACCGAGAGCGGCGACTTCATCGACTTCAACAACTTCGGTGAGGT
>DATMDI010000567.1:0-2469 GCA_035557875.1 Vicinamibacterales bacterium | reverse complement strand
GGGCAGGCCGATGCGGCACATCTCCGCGAGGTTGGCGCCCTTCCCGCCGAGCAGCGGCTTCATCGCGCCGTTGCCGTCGGTCTTCGTGCCGAACTGGTAGACGTACTTGCCGGACTTCGCGGGGCTCTTCTTCGCCGCGCGCTTCACCGACGTAGCCGTCTTGACCGCTTTCTTCGCCGACTTCTTGCCCGCCTTCCGTGGTGCCTTCTTCGCCATCTGCCTTCGCTCTCCTCAGGCGGGTCACGACCCGCCTCTACAAACGCATGGCGGGGCTGAAGCCCCGCCCTACGGGCCGCGCGCCTAGGCGTCGGCGGCCATCTCCGAAAGGTCCGCAATCTCCAGAATGAGCTCGCGCAAGCTCGCCACCAGCCGCAGCCGGGCCTCGCGCAGCGTCGCATCCTCGCTCATCACCATCACGTCGTCGAAGAACTTCGCCACCACCGGACGCAGGGTCGCGATGCCGCTGAACGCCTGCCGGTAGTCGCCGCGCGCGGCCGCGTCGCGGATGCCGCCGGCACCGGCGACGATCGCATCGCGCAGCGCCAACTCGGCTGGCTCCGTCAGCGCGTCTCCGGCAGGCATCGCGCCAGACGCCACGCCTTTGGAAATGTTCTTCACCCGCTTCAGCAGCGACGCCACGCCCTGCAGCGCCTCCGAACCGGCCATCTGCGACAGCGCCTCGAGCTTGCGCCGCGCTTCGAACGGGCTCAGCTTGTCCACATCCCCGTGCATTACCGCCCGCACGGCGCGGACGTCGTGGCCGCGCTGCTCGAGCAAATACCCGAGCCGGTCGGCGAGGAAGGCCTTGAGCGGCGCCGCGGCTTCGCCGACACCGCCGAACGGCTCGGCCGCCCGGGCCACCAGCGGACCCAGGGTGATGCGCCGGTCGAGTCCGGTGAGCTCGGGCAGGTCGGCCAGGATCTTCACCGCGCCCTGCGCTTGACGCCGCAACCCCAGCGGATCGCGCGAGCCGGTCGGCCGTTCGCCGCCAATGAACATCCCCACCACCGAGTCGAGCTTGTCGGCAATCGCCACGGCGGCCCAGGTGATGGCCGCCGCTCCGAGCTGCGCCTTCGACGGTGGCGCCTCGGCTTCGACGCCGATCGGGAGGTAGTGGTAGTAGATCGCCTTCCACACCGGCTCGGGCAGTCCGTCCTCGCGCGCGTAGATGCCGCCCATCGTGCCCTGAAGCTCGGTGAGCTCGCGCACCATGTCGGTGGCGAGATCCACCTTGCACAGGCGCCCGGCGAGCGTCGCGTGCTCCACCGCGGCTGGCTGATGCAAAGCCTCACCTGCGATCCAGCCGGCGAGCGCTGCCACGCGATCCGCCTTCTCACGATAGCTGCCCAGCTTCTTGTGAAAGAGGATCGTGGAGAGCCTCTCGAGGCGGCTCTCGAGCGGTGCCGAGCGATCTTCGTCCCAGAAGAAGCGCGCGTCACGCAGCCGCGCCGTGAGCACGCGCTCGGAGTTGCGGGCGATGATCTCCGGCTTCTCCGGCTGCATGTTCGTGACCGCGAGGAACGCTGGCTTGAGCCTGCCGTCTTCCCCCACCACGGGAAAGTAGTGCTGGTGGTGAATCATCGTCGTCGTCAGCACTTCCTCCGGGAGCTGCAGGAACTCCACCGGGAAGTGCCCCGCCACGACCGACGGATACTCGACGAGATCGGGCACCTCGGCCAGGAGCGACGACTGCGAAGTGACGAGCGGGCTGACCCGCGCGCCGAGCTTGCGCGCGTGGGTCTCGAGCTCGCGGCGGATGCGCGTCTCGCGCTCGCTGCGCTCGAGAATCACGAAGTTTTCCAGCAGCCGCGCCCGGTAGTCGTCGAAGGTCTTGACCTTGATCGCGCGTCCCGCCCGGCCGCTGGTGGTGAGAAAGCGGTGGCCGTAGGTGTTCGAGCCCGAACGGATGTCCTGAACGGTTGGGCCTTGCGCGCTCTCGGGCCGGCGGATGACGAACGGGACCACGCGCCCCCCGTACATCAGCACGAGCCAGCGGATCGGCCGCGCGAAGACGAGCGCGCCTTTGCCGTCCTCGAGATAGGCGTCCCAGCGCATCTGCTTCGGGAAGGTGAGGTCGCGCAGCACTCCGGCCATGACGTCGGCCAGCACGTCCACCGTTGCCTTGCCGCGCTGGTGCACGCGATACGCCAGATAGGTGCCTTTCGGCGTCTCGTGCCGCTCGAGGGCCGCCACCTCGACGCCGTACTTCTTGGCGAAACCGGTCGCGGCCGGCGAGGCCTCGCCGCCAGGCTTGAACGCCGCCGACACGGGCGGGCCGGTCACGAGCTCTTCGAGGTCGGTCTGCCGTTCGGACAGACGCGCCACACGCGCGGTGAGACGTCGCGGCGTGCTGAAGGTCTCGGTGGGCGCCTCGGGCGTCAGCCGCAGGGTCTTGAGCCGCGCATCCAGATGCGCGCCGAGTTGCGACGTCAGCCCGGGCAGCCAGGAGGCCGGAATCTCTTCGCAGCC
>DATMDI010000566.1:0-3459 GCA_035557875.1 Vicinamibacterales bacterium | reverse complement strand
CAGCAGCACGTCGTAGGGCGTGACGCTGCCGTCATCGCCGGTCACCGTCCGGGCGTCGCGATCGACGTCCACGATGCGCACGCCGAGGCGCAGGTCGATGGCGTTCTGCTGATACCAGTCGAGCCCGTTGATGACGATGTCGTCGGCGGCCTTCTCGCCGGCGAGTACCGACGAGAGCATGATGCGGTTGTAGTTGACGTGGGTTTCGTCGCCGAACACCGTCACCGTGAAGCGCGGGTCGTGCTTCAGGACCTCCTCGAGGCAGGCCATGCCCGCCATCCCGTTGCCGACGACGACCAGGCGTCTCATGACCGCGCTCCGTCCACGGTGCGCTCGACGCGCACCGCCGACTGCTTGTAGTTCGGCTCCCGCGAGATCGGATCGAAGGCGCTCTGGGTCATCTGGTTGGCATTGGCCTCGGCGTAGTGGAACGGCACGAAGATCTGGCCCGGAGCCACCGTCTCGGTGACGCGCAGCTCGACGCCGCGGACGCGGCCGCGCCGCGACACCACGTCCACCTTGTCCTGCGGCTTGAGGCGCAGCGACCGCGCGTCGCGCGGATTCATCTCGACCCAGGCGTTCGGCGACAGCCGCTCGAGAATCGGCACCTTGCCGGTCTTGGTGCGCGTGTGCCAGTGCTCGACGGTCCGGCCGGTGTTGAGAACGAGCGGGAACTCCGCGTTCGGCTGCTCCGGGAACGGCTCCCAGTCCGACACGATCAGCTTCGCCTTGCCGTCGTCGTGCTGGAACGTGCCGTCCTCGTAGAGCCGCCGGGTCTGGCCGGGACCGGTCGCGCCGGCAGGGAACGGCCATTGGATGCCGCCGTGATGCTCGATATCCCGGTAGGTCATGCCCGAGTAGTCGCAGAGCCGGCCCGCCGACACCTTCTTCCACTCCTCGAACGCGTCGCCCGGCTTGGTCCAGCCCGGGAAGATCTCGTCCTTCACGCCGAGCTGCGCGGCCAAACCCAAGAAGATGTCGAAATCGGAGCGCGCCTCCCCCGGCGGCGGCACGGCGCGATTGACCTTGCTCACGCGACGCTCGGAGTTGGTATAGGTGCCTTCCTTCTCGCCCCAGATCGCCGCCGGCAGCATGAGGTGCGCGAACTCGGAGGTGGGGGTCGGGTGATAGCCGTCCTGCACCACCAGGAATTCGAGCCCCTCGAGCGCCTGGGTCAGCGACCCGAGGTTCGGGAACGACACGATCGGGTTGGTCGCGATGATCCAGAGCGCGCGGATCTTCTTCTCGAGCGCGGCCTCGATGATGTCGGGATAGGCCAGCCCGCGCTTGGTCGGAATCCGCTCGACCGGCACGTTCCACAAACCCGCCAGCGCTTCGCGGTCGTCCGCGCTCTCGAACTTCCGGTAGCCGGGCATGATCGACGCGAAACCGGCTTCGCGCGTCCCCATGGCGTTGCACTGGCCGGTGATCGAGAACGGCGACGCGCCCTCGCGGCCGATGTTGCCGGTGATGAGCGCGAGGTTGTTGATCGCGTTCACGGTCTCGGTGCCCTTGGTGCTGTGGTTCACACCCATGGTCCAGCCGATGAACCCCGCCTTGGCGTGCGCGTAGAGCCACGCCGTCCGGACGATCATCTCGGCCGAAAGGCCGGTGATCTCCGCCACGCGCTCGGGCGTATAGCTCTTGACCGCCTCGCGGAGCGCGTCGAACCCGGTGGTGTGGCGCTCGATGTAGTCGCGGTTGACGAAGTTGTGCTCGATGACGACGTGGATCAGGGCGTTGACGAGCGCGAGGTCCGACCGCGGCTTCAGCGGCAGGTGCAGGTCGGCCATCATCGCGGTCTTGGTGACCCGCGGATCGACGACGATGAGGGTCGTCGACGGGTTCGAGCGCAGGCGCCAGCAGAGCAGCGGATGGTTCTCGGCGATGTTGGCGCCGATCAGGATGACGACGTCGGCCTTCTCGAGGTCCTCGTAGGTGCCGGGCGGGCCGTCGCTGCCGAACGAGCGCTTGTAGCCCTGCACCGCCGTGGCCATGCACAGCGTGGTGTTGCCGTCGTAGTTGTTGGTGCCGAGGCCCAGCTGCACCAGCTTGCCCAGCGCGTAGAACTCCTCGGTGACGAGCTGCCCGGTGCTGATGACGCCGACCGAGCCCGGGCCGAAGCGCGCCTGCACGTCGCGGAACTTCTCCGCCATCGTGGCGAACGCCTGGTCCCAGCCGATCCGGTTGAAGCGCTTGCCGTCGCGCAGCATCGGGTAGAGGGCGCGGTTGTCGGTGCGGATCGTGTAGTGCTCCGACAGCCCCTTCGGGCACAGCAGCCCGCGATTCACTTTGTGATCCGGGTTGCCGCGGACGCTGACGGCCTTCCCGTCCTTCACGCCGATGAACATCCCGCAGCCCACCGAGCAGTAGCCGCAGGTGGTCGCGACCCACTTGTCGGGCACCTTCTGCGCCGACACGTAGCCCGCCACCGGGTCGTTCCCGTAGGAATAGCGTTCCGCACGGGTGTCGAGTCCGAGCATCTGCTTCAGCGTCATGCGGCCTCCCTTGCGGCCGGAAGATAAGCAGCGGCCATCTGACGCGGCACCACGCTGACGAAGAACAGGTAGCGGCCGAGGATCTCGCCGCCCATGGCGAGCGCGAGCGCGGCGCCCATCGCGAGCGCGCTCGAGAGCGCGGGCAGGTCGCCGCGGCTGGCGATGAGCAGCGGCATCATGACGCCGCCGACGGCCAGGAGGCACCCGCGCGAGACGAGGTGCCGGCGAAGCACGGTGGACAGCAGCCGCGCCGTCCCTTTGAGCTCGAGGTTCTCCGAGGCGATGAGCCGCAGGAAGCGCAGCGCCAGCACCACGGCAATCGCCACGCCCATCGCTGCGGCTGCCGGAGCCAGCCAGCGCGTGTCGCCCGCGCCGATGACCGCGGCGAAGAGCGGCCCGAGCAGCGCCGCCGTGAAGTTGAACTGCAGCAGCGTGTACGGCGTGTTCCAGGCCGGCCGCGCCGGCACCCGGTAGATGTAGGCACTGGCGGTCACGCCGCCGATGCCGAGGAGCACCGTGAGCGCGCCGAGCAGCACGCTGCCCGGCAGCCCGAACCACAGGGCGCCGGCATACATGGCCGCGACGTTCGAGAAGGCGCCGAACATCAGCACCTCGCGGCTGAGCCATGAGCGCTTCCACATGCGGATGGCGCGATAGGCGTGAATCGGCCGCCCGAGGTGCATCGTCGAGGCCGCGAGCGCCAGGCCGCCGACGAGCAGCGACCCGATGGCCGCGGTGCCGAGGTGCGCGCCCTTGCCGAGCAGCTGCAGCAGCCAGATCGTCGCGAAGGCGCCGACCGAGAGCTGCGTCAGCACCGTCATGATCACGAGCGGCCAGTGCGGCTCGGCGGGCACGACGTGGGTGGCGCCGCGCGGGCTTGCGTTCGGGGGCAGGTTGGCCGGCAGCGTGATGCGCGTCGTGGACAGGCTTCCGTCGTTCGCGGGCACGCCCGAGGGCGTGG
>DATMDI010000565.1:0-2592 GCA_035557875.1 Vicinamibacterales bacterium | reverse complement strand
TTCAGATCCTGCTGCCCTATCACCGATCCGGCGCATTGTCCCGAGACGACGAACTCTCGGTGCGCGCCCGCATGGCCGAGGCCTGCCTGCTGCAGGACGACCTCACACAGGCGGCGGCCGCGCTCGGGCGGCCGCCCGACGTCTCGAAGGAGTCGCTGCCGGACGCGCGCCTGTCTACGTTGTGGCGCCTGCACGGCCGCCTCGCGTTCGAGCGCGGCGAGCAGTCCAGGGCGATTGCCCTGCACACCCGTGCGCTCAAATTTGCGGAACTGGCGCACGATTCGCGGCTGATAGGCCTGGCCCACTACGAACTGGCCATGTGCTACAAGCGCGTGGGCGATTCCGCGATCGTCCGCGAACATCTGACGGAGGCGGCCAACGCCCTGCACGCCGCCGGCGACAAACGCCATCTGGCGCTCGTGCACCGGCTGTCGGGGGTGTTGCAGGGGCAGGAAGGGCGCATCCAGGAAGCCACCACTGCGCTGCGGCTGGCGGAACGGCTGGCCACGGCCATTCACGCTGACGACGTGCTGGCCGGCACCGCGCACAACCAGGCGATTCTGGCGCTGATGTCC
Organism: Vicinamibacterales bacterium; assembly: GCA_035557875.1. GTDB lineage: Bacteria > Acidobacteriota > Vicinamibacteria > Vicinamibacterales > UBA2999 > DASYRM01. The sequence continues at coordinate 2,017 of DATMDI010000565.1, read as the reverse complement.
CACCGGCTCGACGAAGCGCTGGCCCTCGCCGAGCGCAGCGTCGCGCTCTACCGGGCGCTCGGAGAGGGGCACGGCCTCGCGGTCACGCTCGCCACCCTCGGCCAGGTGTTCGTGCAGATCGGCGACCTGGAGCGCGCCGAGGACGTCCTGATGCGGGCGCTCGAGGTCCGCAAGCCGGTCCAGTTCCACGTCACGACCGGCGCCGTCTTCGACACGCTGGCGCAGATTCACTTGATGCGGGGCACCTACGATCGGGCCAGCGAGTATCTCCGCCAGGCGGGCGAGGCCTACGGTTCCTATGGCACCCAGACCGGCAAGTGGTACGAGTGGTCGGTCAAGGTGCTGGAGACCAAGCTGGCGGTGCGCCGCGGCGCCTTCCTCGACGCGATTGCCCGAGCCAACGACCTCGTCGCGGCGCCCGACATTCCGCCGGCCGACGCGATCCAGGCCGATCTGGCAGCCTGCGAGGCGCTTCTCGAGCTCGGACGCGTGGACGAGGCCGAACAGCGCCTCAAGACCTGCGAATCGCGCTTCGACCCGCGGACGTCGCCGGCGAACTGGGGCGAGTTCCTGCGGGTCCGCGGGGCGCTCCACTCACGGACCGGCCAGCGCGCCCTGGCGTACCACGACTTCGCGCAGAGCGTGAACATCTTCGACCTGCTTGGCGAGCGCTATCAGACTGCGCTGGCGCACCTCGCTTTAGCGCGCCTGGCGGCCGAGACCGACGCGCGATCCGCGGCCGAGCGCAGTCTCGAGCTGGCCACGCCAGTCTTTCAAATGCTCGGCGCGCGACGCGATCTCGGTGACGTGGCCACGGTGCGCGCGACGCTCGATGCGGTGCCCGCGCGCGGCGAACGCACCATCGAGCTTGCGGCCGACGACGCCATCGTCACCCGCCTCACCGACGCGGCCATCCTGCCGGATCTGCTCGCCCGTGAAACCGTGACGACACTGCAGGACATCACTCGCCTTCGGGCGGTCGTGGCCTTCGTCGCCCCTCGCGGCAGCGATCCGCGTGTGCTGGCCTTCTGCGGCTGTGACGCTGCCGAGGCGATCGCCATCGCCCGCGCGGCCGCCGATGGCTGCATCGAACGCAACGGCGCGCCGCTGCTCACCGCCCCGCTGGACAAGGACGCGGACGGGCCGCGGTTCTGCACCGCCACCGGCGCGAGCGTCAACGAGGCGCAGCGGCGCGGCTTCCGGCTTCTCTCCGCGGTGGCCCGCCAGGGGTTCGAGCTGTGCGGCCTCCGCCAGCGGCCGGCGCAGGCGGCCGAGCAGCAAAGCGAGCGGACCCTGGAACCGCTGCTGCCCGGCTTCATCTGCGCCAGCGCGGCCATGGCGCGCGTCGCCGACCAGATTCAGCGCGTGCAGGGTCAGACGCTGACAGTGCTCATCACCGGCGAAAGCGGCACCGGCAAGGATCTGATCGCGCGCGCGATACACGCCGGCTCGCCGCGGCGCACCTCCACCTTCCTGCCGTTCAACTGCACGACGATGACGCGCGACCTGGCCGACAGTCAGCTTTTCGGGCACAGGCGTGGCAGCTTCACGGGGGCGATGACCGACCAGCAGGGTCTCATCCGGTCGGCGGGGGGCGGCACCCTGTTCCTCGACGAGATCGGCGACGTGCCGCTCGACGTCCAGCCCAAGCTCCTCCGCTTTCTCGAACAGAGCGAGATCCTGCCCATCGGCGAAACCCGCCCGCTGGCCGTTGACGTGAGGGTGCTCGCCGCCACCAACGCCGACCTGGAACAGCGGGTGGCGGAAGGCAAGTTTCGCGAGGACCTCTACTACCGCTTGAGCGTCATCCGTATCGACGTGCCGCCGCTGCGGGCCCGCCGCGAGGAAATCCCTCACTTGAGCACGTTCTTCCTGCGTGAATCGTGTGAGAAGCTCGCCAAACCCGAGGTCACCTTGAGCTCGGCGACGCTGGACGTGTTCGCGCGCTATCACTGGCCGGGCAACGTCCGCCAGCTGTGGAACGAGATTCAGCGGGCTGTGGCCATGAGCGCGGCCG
>DATMDI010000564.1:0-2922 GCA_035557875.1 Vicinamibacterales bacterium | reverse complement strand
CCTTGCCGGGGGCACGCCGATCCAGAACGTCGGCGCCTACGGGCAGGAGGTCGCCTCGGTCATCGAGCACGTGACCGTGTTCGACCGCGATCGCGGCAGCGTGCAGCGGCTCCCGGCGGCGGCGTGTGGCTTCGCCTACCGTGCGAGTCGCTTCAAAGGGCCCGACGCGGGGCGCTTCGTCGTGTGCGAGGTGGTGTTCCGCTTGGAGAAAGGGCTACCGACCACCACCTACGCCGACGTGGCGGCGGCCCTGAAGCGGGGAGGCGCCGCGCAGCCGACGGTCGGCGACGTGCGCGCGGCCGTGCTGGACATCCGCCGGCGCAAGGGCATGGTGATCGACGACGCCGATCCGGACACGCGTAGTGCAGGCTCGTTTTTCACCAACCCGATCGTCAGCGCGGCCGCCGCGGAGCAGATTGCGTCGCGCGCCGGCGTGGCGCCGCCGTCGTTTGCTCAACCGGACGGGACGGTGAAGCTGCCGGCCGCCTGGCTCATCGAGCGGGCCGGTTTCGCCCGCGGCCAGAGCGACGGTACCGTCGGGCTCTCCACGAAGCACACGCTGGCGATTGTCACGCGCGATGGCGCACGCGCCGCCGACGTGGTGCGCCTGGCCAGCCGCGTGGCGCGCCGGGTCGAGGATACTTTTGGCGTGCGCCTGCGGCCCGAGCCGGTGTTGCTCGGGTTCGGGACGGGAGCGGACGCGGACGCGGACTACCTGCTGGGAGCACGGAACTGATGTCGACACTCCTCATCGAAGGCGGCCACCGGCTCGAGGGCCGCGTGGCCGTGGAAGGCAACAAGAACGCCGCGCTGCCGTTGCTGGCGGCCTGCCTGCTCACCGAAGACGAGTGCGTGCTCACCAACGTGCCGCGCATCGGCGACGTCGAAGTGATGGCGCGCCTGCTCGCCGACATCGGCGCCGAGGTCGAGGGCATCGGCACCACGACGCTGAAAGTCCGCACCCGGGAGGTTCGGACCCACACCCCCGACCGCACCCTCGTGGGGCGGCTCCGCGGCTCGGTGCTGCTGCTCGGGCCGCTGCTCGCCCGGGTGGGGAAGGCGCACATCGCGCCGCCCGGCGGCGACTTTCCCGCCCGGCGCACCATCGGCACGCACATGGACGCGCTGCGGCGTCTGGGCGCGCGCCAGGGCGAGGGACCCGACCACGTGCTCGAGGCGCCAGACGGGCTGCGCGGGGCCTCGATGTATCTCTACGAAGCGTCAGTGACCGGCACCGAGACGGCGCTGCTGGCCGCCGCCAGCGCCGAGGGCGCCACCGAGATCCGTCATGCCGCCACGGAGCCGCACGTCGTGGAGCTGTGTCAGTTTCTGGCCAAGATGGGCGCGGGCGTGTCGGGCATCGGCTCCTCCACGATCCGCATCGAGGGCGTGCCGCGGCTGCGCGGCGCGGCCCACTCGCTGGGCGGCGACTACATCGAAGCCGGGAGCTGGGCGGTGGTGGGCGCGATCACCGGCGGCGAGATGGCCATCGACGGCGTGCAGGAGCGCGACATCGAGGTGGTGGCCGCGGTGCTGGAGCGCATGAACGTGGAGTGCGGCACGCGCGACGGCGTGTTCACGGTGAAGCCGGGCCGGCTGCGCGCCGCGCGGCGCATCACGACCGGGCTGTGGCCGTCGTTTCCGAGCGACCTGGTGAGCCTCGTTACCGTGCTGGCCACGCAGGCCGAGGGGCGCACGCTGGTGCACGACTGGATGTACGAGCTGCGGCTCTTCGCGCTCGAGCAGATGAGCGGGATGGGGGCCGACATGTTTCTGGCTGACGCCCACCGCATCATCGTGACCGGTCCGACGCAGCTGCGCGGCGGCCGCACGCTCGACAGTCGCGATCTGCGCTCGGGCATGTCGCTGATCGCCGCCGGTCTGGCGGCGGAAGGCCTGAGCCGGGTGACGCCGCTCGAGACCGTGGAGCGCGGCTACGGCCAGCTCGTCGATCGCCTGCGGGGCCTCGGCGCGAAGGTGGTGAGGGAAGAGTGAGCCTCTAGCCTTCAGCCTCTGGCCTCTCGGTACTACCCCTCTTGCTGGGAAGTTCTGGCTAAAGGCTAAAGGCTACTTCGGCGGCGGAATCGGTGCCGGCGCGGGAGGCAGAATCGGCGTCGCGCCGCCGACGGGCGGCGCGGGAGCGGGCGCGGCTCCCGCCGGTGGGGGAGCCACCGGGGGCAGCGCCGCGGGAATCGGCAGCTCGATCGGGCCGCCACCCTCGCCTTCGCGCTGCACCCTGAAGGCGCGTACGTCGGTTTCGCTCAGGTCCAGCACCCGCACGATGCGCGGCGTCAGCGTCAGGACGATGTCGGTCTCCTGCGACTCGCGTTTGGTGTGGGCGAACAGCTTGCCGAGCACGGGGATGTCGCTCAGGCCCGCCACGCCTTCGAGCGTTCGGCGCTCGTCGTCGCGGATCAGGCCGGCCAGCAGGTTGGTCTCGCCGTCCTTCAGGCGGATCACCGTGTTGATCTCGCGATTGCCGAAGGTGGGCAGCCCGCCGTAGCCGATCCCCGAGATGTTGCTGATGGCGATCTTGAGCGTCAGCGTCACCTGGTCGTCGTGGTGGGTGCGCGGCGTGATGTCGATGTTCACGCCGATGTTCTCGTAGTTGAACGAGGTGATCGGCTGCTGGGCGACACCGCCGGTGGCGATGGGGGAGAACGTGGTGACCGGCACCGGCACGCGCTCGCCGAACCTGGCCTGCGCGGGAATGCCTTCCGAGGTCCGCAGCTGCGGGTTGGCCAGCGTGCGCGTGTTCTCGTCGGTCTTGAGCAGCTTGTAGAAGAGGCCCGGCAGGTTGGTCAGGAAGACATCCGCCTGCGTCATGTTCCGCAGGTCGCGCAGCGTGAGGCCCTCGCGGTTGATCGACACCTGGCCGTCGAGGCCGGTGGGAGGGGTGCCGGGCGAGGCGATCTGGATGCC
>DATMDI010000563.1:0-8341 GCA_035557875.1 Vicinamibacterales bacterium | reverse complement strand
CTCGCCGCCAGGCGCTGACGTATCGGTGTACACCTAAGGCAAGCATGGTTCGGGCCACATTTGCACACTAAATGTTCCATTTAGTTACAGAGACTTACAGTTATGGCTGCCCAGTTTTGCACGCGAAGTCCACAGAAGAGCTGACTAAAGTAACTTCCACAACCACCTAAGGAGCCTTCCGGTTCTCCCTGACGCCACTAATCCACCGGCGCACGTTTGTTGACGCGCGGCGGCGGCCGCTGCCGCAAGGTTGCCACCCGCCGGTCTCGGTCTCGCGGCTCTCGTGGTGTTCGTCCTGGCGTGCGCGGCGTAAGTGTCGTCTTCGGCATCCGGATCTCCTGACGCCCTCCTTAGAGGACCGGAACCTGAGGACACCCTGTCGTCGCTCACTCGTCGGTCGACACGTCGTAGGGCGTGTGGCGCGCGCGGCGCCGTCGGGCGCGGTCGAGCACTTGAGCCCTTGGCGTCCCTGATGCGCGGCGTGTTGCCCTTCGCTACCCACATCAGATCGAGGTGGGTGATGGTTTTCGGGGCCCACCCTAACCCCCGCGGCCACCCGTCATGTTCCTCGCACTGCGCTTCCCTAAACCGGCAGTAAACCGCGGCGCGACTGTGTTGCGGACGGTGCGCCGCAAGGAGGTGCGAGCCTCCTAACTGTTGTATGATGCAGGAGTTACGAACGTTGAACGCGGGAGTAGTTCAGCGGTAGAACGCGAGCTTCCCAAGCTCGATGTCGCGGGTTCGATCCCCGTCTCCCGCTCCAGCCTTCGCTCACGCGTCGTGACGCCGAAGCGTGAGCTTCGTCTGGTAAGCCACGCGAAGGCTGTCCACCGTAGCGCGTAAGCGCGGAGGTGGACCTCTACCTGCCTCGAATTATCCCGAGAACTTCATCGCGCTTCTGCTCCATCAGCGCTGGGGTTTCCGCCTCGAGGTTCAGGCGGAGCAGCGGCTCGGTGTTCGAGGCGCGCACGTTGAAATGCCAGGTGGGGTAGTCGACGGAGACGCCGTCGATGTGGGCGATGGTGGCGTCGGGATACCGCGCCTCGATCGCCGCGAGCTTCTCGGGCACGAGCGCCATGCTCCCGAGCTTGGTGTTGATCTCTCCCGAGATGAAGTAGCGCTCGCGGTATGGCGCCAGCAGATCGCGCAACGTCATGTTTTTCTTCGACATCAGCTCCAGCACCAGCAGCGCCGGAATGAAGCCGTTGTCGGCGTAGTAGAAGTCCTTGAAGTAGTAGTGCCCGGTCACCTCGCCGGCAAAGACGCCGTCCTCCTGCCGCATCCGCTGCTTGATGAACGCGTGACCCACCTTGTTCATCAGCGCCCGGCCGCCGTAGCGGGCGGTGGTGTCCTTCACGGCATGGCTGGCGCGCAGGTCGTAGATGATCGTCGCGCCCTTGGGCACCTTGAGGAGGAACGCTTCCGCGAGCAGCGCCGTGACGAAGTCGCCGGAGATGAACTCGCCGCTGCCGTCGATGAAGAAGCAGCGGTCGGCGTCGCCGTCCCACGCGATGCCGATGTCGGCCTTCTGCCGGATGACCTCGGCGGTGATGTCGGCGCGGTTCTCCTCAAGCAGCGGGTTGGCCTCGTGCGTGGGGAACGTGCCGTCGATGGTGAAGCAAAGCTTGGTCACGTGGCAGGGGAGCCGGTCGAAAATCTTCGGCGCCACCAAGCCCGCCATGCCGCTGCCCGCGTCGAGCACCACCTTGAACGGCTTGATCACCGACGGATCGATGAACGACATCACCTTGCCGATGTAGGCGTCGACGATGTCGCGGCTGGTGCGGCGGCCGCGGGTCGCGGCGGGGGCCGGCAGTTGGTTGTTGACGATCATGTCGCGGATGTCGCCGATGCCGGCGTCGCCGCTGAGCGGCAGCGCCTCGGCCCGGACCATCTTGACGCCGTTGTACTGCCCCGGGTTGTGTGACGCCGTGATCTGGGCGCCGCCGTCGAGTCCGTCCTGCACCACGCCGAAGTACATCTGGTCGGTGCCGAGCATGCCGAAATCCACGACGTCGGCTCCCTGGGTGAGCGCTCCCTCGATGAACGCCTCGGACAGGGCCGGCGACGACACGCGCATGTCGCGGGAGACGCCGATCGTTTTCGCCTTCAGGTAGGCGACGAAGCCGCGGCCGATGTCGCGCGCCACGGCCTCGTTCAGTTCCTGCGGGTAGAGGCCTCGCACGTCGTAGGCTTTGAAGATGCTCGTGTCCACTGGTGTCTCCGGAATCAGGCGCGGGTGAAATCGGTGAGATGGGTGCCGTCGCCCAGCACGGCGCCGGCGCCGACGCGGGTGTTGGCGTCCAGCCGGCAGTCGCGGCCGGCGATGGCGTTCTGCACGGTGGCGCCCGGCCCGACGACGCACCCGGGCCAGATGACGGCGCCGTCCACGACCGCCTTCGCGTCGAGGCGCGCGCCGCGGCCGATTACCGACAGAGGGGCAATGCGCGCCCCGGCCTCGACGGTGACGTCGTCACCGACGAAGCACGGGCTTTCGATCGTCGCCTCGGGGCTGATCCGCGCGGTGGGCGACACACACGCCCGGGGCGCCGGCTGGTCGCGGAACGGCGCGGCGCGGAATCGCCCGGCGAGGATGTCGTGGTGGACCTGGAGGTATTTCTCTGGGGTGCCGATGTCGATCCAGTAGCCCGGGTAGTCGAACGCCAGGAACGTCTCGCCGCGCTCGATCAGCGAGGGGAAATACTTGCGCTCGATCGACCACGAGACGCCGTCCGGAATCCGGTCGAACGTCGCGGTCTCGAGCACGTAGATGCCGGCGTTGATCCGGTTGGTCGTGATGTCGCCCGGCTGCGGCTTTTCGATGAAGCGCTGGACGTTCTGCCGGCCGTCGGTCTCGACGAGGCCGAACGCGCTCGGGTTCTCAACCGGCGTCAGCACGATGGTGGCGCGCGCCTGACGTTCGCGATGCAGCCGGATGACGGCCCCGAGATCGATTTCGGTGAGGACGTCGCCGTTGAACACGACGATCGGTCCGTCGATGCCCCGGCTCGCGAACTTGATGCCGCCGCCGGTGCCGAGCGGTTCCGGCTCGACCACATAGCGCATCTTGATGCCGAACTCCGAACCGTCGCCGAACACGGCCGCGATCGCTTCGGGCTGATAGTTCAGACTCAGCACCACCTCGTCGATCTCCGGCACCTGCTTGAGGAGATCGATCTGGTAGGTGAGGAACGGGCGATCGAAGATGGGAACGACGGGCTTGGGTGTGTTGAGCGTGAGCGGGCGCAGTCGAGTGCCCTGCCCCCCGGCCAGCAGAATCGCCTTCATGATAACCACCGATCTTAGTAGAATGCAGGCGTATCCGCCATGAACCTGCCCAATGCGCTCACGCTGGTGCGCATGTTTCTCGTGCCCTTGCTCGTGGTCGTGCTCCTCACCGAGTTCGAGGGGCGGCGGGTGCTGGGTGTGCCGAAGGATGTGGTGGGCGCCGGAATCTTCGCGCTGGCGTCGCTGACCGACTGGCTCGACGGCTATCTGGCGCGGCGCCGGCGCCAGGTCACGTGGTTCGGCCAGATGCTCGATCCGATTGCCGACAAGCTGCTCACCTCAGCGGCCTTCATCTCGCTGGTGCAGCTCAACCTCGCGCCAGCGTGGATGGTCGCGCTCATCATCGGCCGTGAGTTCGCGGTGACCGCGCTGCGCAGCCTGGCCTACGCCAAGGGCATCACCATTCCCGCGTCGTCACTGGGCAAGTTCAAGATGGCGTCGCAGGTGACGGCGATCCTGCTGCTGATTCTGGCCGGCGGCCCGCTGCCGATGCTGGCCACGCCCGGCTACGTGGTGTTGTGGGTGGTGATGGGGTTGGCCGTCGTGTCGGCGGTGGACTACTACCGTCGCTTCCAGCGGATGCTGAACGCCCACGTCACGGACGTGAACATTGCCCGCGAGCGGCGCGCGGGCTGAGCGCGAGGCGGGTCGGAAGACCCGCAGCCACGTACAAGAAAGAGCGGTCTGAAGACCGCCCTCTACTTCCGAACCTACCTGACCCACCTGGCCCACCCGGCCTACCTGACCGGCAGGTTTACTTGCGCATCGCGACGTAGTCGTTCACGGTCACCACACTCCGGGTAGACGTGACGGTCAGGGTGGACGAAGTGTCCCGCACTTCCACGGCCACGGCTTCGCCCACCAGGTAGAGGAAGGTTCCGCCCTCGCCCTTGTCGTGGTAGACCACGAACTGCGAGCCTGGCACGATGCCGTGGTCCTTGCCGCGATCGATCACGATGAACTCGCCGGCGCCGTGGACCCGGCGCCGATCTCTGCCCGGCAGCACGCGACCATAGTTGTCGCGTTCCGGCTCGCCAGCCCTCTCCACCGTGGGGATTCCCGCCGGCATCGTAAACGGCTCGAGGTAGTCGCCGACGAGGACGACGTCGCACGCGTAGACGATGGTGGCCAGCGACATCGTGTCTTCGACGGCATGCACCCGGATCCACCCCGCGGTCTGGACGGTAGCCGGCGTCGCCTGGGAGATCGCCTGATCGCGATCCTTCAGGATGCGGCGGACGAAGAACTCCTGGCCCACCTGGAGGCCGCCGGCGAGTCCGGCGTTGATGGTGATGAGGTCGCCCGGCGCGGCGCTGTCGCGCGTTTCGAGCGTCTGGCTGCCGGTCACTCGCAGCGGCACGGCCGGCACGTCGTTCACGGCCGACGGCGCGCAGGCCATTGCCAGTACGTCGGGCGGAAGGTGCGTAGCGGCCCAGGCTGGACCCGTCTGTGCGGAGACGGCGGGCGGGGCAGCGAGCGGGGCGAGTGCGGCGAAGAGCGCTGCCGTGCGTGTCAACCTCATGGCTCCCTCAACGGGCGCCGCGAGGTCGCCCGGTCTATTGCGCGTTCAGCAGTTCCAGACGCTTCCTCGCGTCCTCGGCGAACTCGCTCTCTGCAAATTCGGCGAGCAGGCGTTCGAGGTACGGGATCGCCTGCGCCTTCCCGTTCTTCTTATCGGGCGTACCGTCGGCCCTGAGCAGCGATTCCGCGAGGTGGAAGTAGACGCCGTCGCGCCCCGTGAATTCCGGGTCCTCTTTGAGCACTTCGCGGAAACGGTCCACGGCGCCGGGATACCAGCGCGAGCGGAAGTAGTGCACGCCCACCCGGTACGACGACATGCTCAGGCGGTCGCGCGCCTCGCGCCACCGCGCCCGGACCTCGGGCATCAGCGGGCTGTTCGGGTAGCGGTCGAAGAAGACCTGATACTCCTTGAGGCTCTCGCGCGTTTCGGTCTGATCGCGCTCGGCTGCGCGCATCTGCTTCTGATGGCACATCGCCAGGCGGAACTGCGCCACGTCGGCCTTGGGGTTGGTGGGGTAGAAGGTGAGGAACTCGCGGAACTCGTTGGCGCCCATCACCAGCGACTCGGTGGACCCCTCGCCGAGGTAGGTTTCGCCCATTCCGAGCTTTGCGTCGGGCCGGAGCGGGCTTTGCGGGTAGTTGTCCACCACCTGACGGTAGTACTCGCGGGCGTCGGCCCAGTGCTTCTTCTTGAGCTCCTCGTCGGCCCGGTCCATCAGGTACCGGTCGGGCTGGGTGATGTTCTCGGGAATCGTGTTCTTCTTCCCGGCACAGCCTGCGGCGGCCAACACGGCACAGAGCACGACGGTGGCGCGCCAGCGGCCGGCGCGAAACGAAAACCTGTCAGTCATGTGTATCAAACTGGGGGGCTGGTCGTGCCCCGATGCCATCAATTGTAGACGGTCGGCGCGCCCGGTTGGCCGGCTGGGCGGTTGAGCATTTCAAGCACCCGCTCGGGCAGCCGGCAGGGCCGTCCGGACCCGTTCAAGGCCGCATGAACGCTGTGCCCGGAAGCCGACGACGTGCCGTCGGACAGCCGCACGACCTCGTAGTCGAACCGGATGCGCACCGGAGTGAGCAGAGTCGCCCTGGTCCGGACCTCCAGCTCGTCGTCATAGCGGGCCGGCTGGCGGTACTGACAGAACACCTCGATCACGGGCAGCGAGACCCCCGCTTGCTCCATGTCGCGGTAGGTCCACCCCGACGACCGCAGCCAGTCGGTGCGGCCCACCTCGAACCACACCAGGTAATTGGCATGGTAGGTGACGCCCATCTGGTCGGTGTCGGCGTAACGGACCCGGACGCGCGCGCTGCGGACACCGTCGGCTGGCGGGGTGCTCACACGCCTGCCCGTGCGCCCTGCATGGCCTTGGCGCGCAGCGCCCGCGCCGCCGCTTCGGGATCGGGCGAGCCGAAGATGGCATGGCCGGCGACGAAAATCGACGCGCCGGCGGCCGCGATGGCCTCGATGTTCGAGGCGTCCACGCCGCCGTCGATCTCGATCGGCGCCGCCGATCCCGCCGCGGAAAGCAGCGTCCGTACGCGCCGGATCTTGTCCAGGCTCTGCGGAATGAACTTCTGTCCGCCGAATCCCGGGTTCACCGACATTACGACGACGTAGTCGAGATCGCCGGCGATCGCCTCGAGCGCCGAGGCGGGCGTGGACGGGTTGAGCACGGCGCCGGCCTGAGCCCCGAGTGAGCGGATGAACGACAGGGTGCGATGCAGGTGCGGCACCGCCTCGACATGCACCGACACCATGTCGGCGCCCGCCGTCACGAAGGCCTCGATGTAGCGGTCCGGCTCCTCGATCATCAGGTGTACGTCGAGCGGCCGCGTCGCCACCCGCTTGACCGCCTGCACCACGAGCGGGCCGATCGTGATGTTGGGGACGAAGTGGCCGTCCATCACGTCCACGTGAATCAGGTCGGCGCCCCCGCGCTCGGCGGCGGCGATGTCGCGCCCGAGCGCGGCGAAATCGGCGGACAGAATCGACGGGGCGAGGCGAATCTCGCTCATCGGCTCACCTCGAGCGACACGGCGTCGCTGGATGTCACCTTGAACCCGCCGGCAGGCTGCTGGCGGACCACCGTGCCGGGCGGAACGCCGGGATACAGCTGCGAGCCGACGACGGCGACGCGGAGGCCTTGCCGGCGCAGGGTGTCGGCGGCGCGGGTGCCGTCGATACCGATGACATCGGGCATCACGTACGCTGCTCCTTCCTCGGCACGGTTGATGAGCAGCGAGACGCCGGGCGCCAGCGTTGCCGCCGGTGGATCCTGCGCGATGACGGTGTCGGCCGGATAGCCGGTGGAGCGGAACTCCGAGATCGACGCCACCTTGAGGCCACCCTGCTCGAGGCGAATACGGGCGGTGCGTTCGGTCTGCGCGGCCAGCTGCGGCACGACCGTGGCCCGCGGACCGGAGCTCACCCGCACTCGCACGGTGCGCTGCTGCCGCGCCAGGTCTCCGTTCCCCGGCTCCTGTTCAATGATGTGCCCGGCCGGCACGTGCTCGTCGGCGCGGCGCGCGTCGTCCACGCGGAGCGCAAGGCCGAGATTGTTCAGGGCTTGGGTGGCCTCGGGCACCGTCGAGCCCACGAGCCCCGGAACCCTGACCTCGCGCGCTTTCAGCGCCGCGCGCATGGCGATGCCGAAGAAGACCAGGAACGTGAGCCCTAAGGCGCCGGCGAGCAGGAGGATCTGCCCGAGCTTCCAGACGCGGGTGCCGAGCGGCATGAACGGCTGATCGTACCACGTGGCGGGGCGAAAGCCGCGCCCTGCGGCGCGCAGGGCGCGGCTTCAGGCGCGCCGGACGAGGGCGGCGGCGAAGAACGCCTCCAGCCCGTGCGCGAACGGCAGCGTCCGCAGCATGCCCTGGGCATCGGCGACGGCGGCGAGCGGGCCGCCGGCGGGGACGATCGCGAACTCGGGATGCGAGGCGAGGAATCCTTCCACCACGGCCTCGTTCTCCTCCGGCTCGCTCGAGCAGGTGGCGTAGACGAGACGCCCGCCGGGTGCGACCGCACGAGCGGCGCGGTCGAGCAGCACGCGCTGGTTCGCCGCGAACTCGGTGAGCTGGCTCTCCGAGCGCCGCCAGCGGATGTCCGGATCGCGACGCACGGTGCCGACGCCGGAGCAAGGCGCGTCCACGAGGACGCGGCTGAACACCGGTTGGAACGGCACCTCCTCGCGGGCTCCCACCTGCACCAGCCGGATGTTCGACGCGCCGCTCTCGCGCACGGTCTGGGCGAGCAGGCGCATGCGCCGGGCCCGCGCGTCGCACGCGACCACGAGCCCGCGCCCCTGCATCTCCGCCGCGAGGGCCGTGGCCTTGCCGCCGGGCGAGGCGCAGAGGTCGAGCACGGTGTCGCCGGGGCGTGCCTCGAGCAGGAGCGGCACGAGCTGCGACGATTCGTCCTGCACGGTGAAGCGGCCCCGCGCCGGAGGCAGGCGGCCGCTCTGCACGACGAGCCCGTCGGGCGCGTATGTGGCGACCACGGTTTCGACCTGCTCAGCCGCCAGCTCGCGCC
>DATMDI010000562.1:0-2789 GCA_035557875.1 Vicinamibacterales bacterium | reverse complement strand
GCAGACGCGATGCACGACCTGCGACGGCGACCACGATTACAAGCAGGCCCGGACCCCGAGTCCCCGGAAGCCGAAGGCGGTCGCCGGCATTCAGGACGGCGGCGAAGCCTTCGAGGCCAAACCGGTTCTGGCCGCCCCGGTCCGCGGGTCCACGGACGCCGATGCGCCGGCAGATGTTGCGTCGATGGAGGACAGCCTGTCAGCCGATGATCCCATGCCCGCCCCGGCTCCCCTGGGGGCCTCGGGCGCCGCCGATAACACGCCGCTCACGCTCGCAGTTAGTCCGGAGCCGCCGCTGGGCAACGACGCTGACGAGGGGCCGCTCGAGCCCGGTAAGGACGACGGCCCGGTGCACCGCCGGCTCATTCGCGCCACGCTGCCCCGTCCCGAGGGGCACGTTCCCGAGCGCAAGGAGCCCGAGTTCACCGTCCGCCAGCAGGGTGGGCGCGGCGGCGGTGGCGGCAGGGAAGTGGACGGCAACAGCGTTGGCTACCGTCAGAAGGGCGGCGGCCACAGGCCACAGGGCGGGTTCGGCCGGGGTGGCGGGGGCGGGCACTCGCGGTTTGGCGGGCAGCGCCACGGCTCCGGGCAGCCGCAGCGCCAGGGCCAGGGAGGGCGCCCCGCGCCCAACGACCAGCGCGGCGGGCGTCCCGACGGTCGCCCCGACGGCATGAGCAACTCACGCGGCGAGCGCGGCCCCGGATCGGGCGGCCGGCGCCGCGGCGGCCGCTAGCGCGCTCCAACCTTTCCATCCTCTCACTCGACATGAACGATTTCGCGGGCAAGTGCGGCTTGATCGTCGGTGTGGCCAACAAGTACTCGATCGCGTGGGCGATCGCGCAGGCCACGGCGGCGCGCGGCGCCAGGCTCGCGCTCACGTATCAAGGGCGCTTCGAAGACCACGTCAAGAAGCTGTCGGACGACTTGCCGACGCCGGCCCTTGCGCTGCCCTGCGATGTCACGTCCGACGATGACATCAAGGCGGTGTACGAACGCCTCGATCAGGAATTCGGCGGGCTCGATTTCCTGCTGGCCGGCGCCGCGTTCGCGCCGCCCGCCGAGCTCGACGGCGCGTTCCTCGACACGTCCCGCGAGGGCTTCCGCACCGCGCTCGACATTTCCGCCTACTCGTTGATCGCGCTCACCCGCGGGGCGGTTCCGTTGATGGAACGGCGCGGCGGCGGCAGCGTCCTCACGCTCACGTATCTGGGCAGTGACCGCGTCTTCCCGCACTACAACGTGATGGGCGTGGCCAAGGCGGCGCTGGAGTCGAGCGTGCGCTACCTGGCCGCCGACGTCGGGCCGAAGAACATCCGCGTGAATGCCGTGTCGGCGGGACCGATCAAGACGGTAGCGGCCCGTGGCATCAGCGGCTTCTCGAAGATCCTGCAGGTCTACCCGGAGCGTGCGCCGCTGCGCCGCAACGTCGACGTCGCCGAAGTGGCCGAGAGCGCCGCCTTCCTCCTGAGCGATGCCGGCCGGGCCATCACCGGAGAAGTGCTGATGGTAGACGCCGGCTACCACGCCACCGGCATGTGAGCTCGCGGGTCGCTCGACCCGCGGTCGTCGCAACCTCCCGTGGTCGGGCAGCTCATGGAGAGCGGGACCAACAGGCATCGACGTCGGAGACTTTCGATCGACCTCACCAGAACTGACGGAAACCTAGAGGTCCCGCGGCCTTCGGGCGAGGTCCGGAAAGGCGCGGCGGGCCTGTAGACCCGCCGCCAAAAGGACCTGCTACTACCGCGGAATTGCTACGGCAGCCAGATGATCGTGATGCGCGCCTTCATGATCGTCTCCTTGGTAATTGGTCCGTTGGTCCCGTTGCGCTGAACTCGCATCTGCGTATCTATCGCGGCCGCTTCGGCTCGACCGCGGGCCAGATCACCTGGTGTTCGCGCAGCGATTCGCCCCACACGACGTTGTCGCCGATGCGTTCGCCCCACACCACGTTGTCGGCGATGCCTTCACCCCACACGACGTTGTCGCCGGCGCGCTCTCCCCACACGACGTTGTCGGCGTGGGCTTCGCCCCAGACGACGTTGCAGTTGCGGCCGCCGCAGGCTTCACCCCAGACGACGTTGTCGGAGTTCGCTTCGCCCCACACCACGTTGTCGCCTTGGGCCTCGCCCCAGACGACGTTGTCGGTGCCCGATTCGCCCCACACGACGTTGTCGCCGGTGAGCTCGCCCCAGACGACGTTGCCGGCATTGGCCTCCCCCCACACGACGTTGTCGGGATTGGCGGCACCCCACGTCACGAGCTGTCCGTCGGCAGTGCGCTGGTCGCCCCACACCACCGACTTGGCCCAGGCGTTTCGGCCCGGAAGCGGCACGCCGCCGGTGACGCGGTAGTTGCCCCAAATGAGATGGCGCGCCCAGACGATCGACTTGCCCGCCACCGTGTCGACCGGATCGCCAAGGCCGTTCTGCGGCCGCGCGAAGAAGCGGGCGAGGCGCAAGGCGCCACGGGCATTCAGCAGCCCTGCCCCCTGCGCCAGGGCCGGCTCTCGCGGCCGCGCCTCCGCCGTGTATTGCAGGATCGCCTTGACGGCATTGGGTGTGAGCGCCCGGTTCGCCTCGAGCATGAGCGCGACCGTTCCGGCCACTACGGGTGCGGACATGCTCGTGCCCGTCAGGCTGAGATACGGCTTCACCGCTCGAGGCGAGGCGCCATCGAGCAGGAACTCGTGCAGCTCGCGGTACAGCGTGCCGTGTGGATCGGCCAGCGATTCGATTCCGACCCCCGGGGCTATGACATCGGGCTTGGCGGAGAAGTCGATCCAGGTG
>DATMDI010000561.1:0-4944 GCA_035557875.1 Vicinamibacterales bacterium | reverse complement strand
GATCCCCGGTTCCGTGACTTCTTCGGCCGCGACTTCGACTCGCAGGAGCGCGGGGGCCGCATGCGCGTGCCGCGGCAGGAGGGGCTGGGCTCCGGCGTCGTCATCAACGCCGACGGCTACATCCTGACCAACCATCACGTGGTCGACGGGGCCGACAAGGTGGAAGTGGAGCTCGCGGATCGCCGCGTGCTCACCGCGACCGTGGTGGGTGACGACGCACCGAGCGACCTCGCGGTGCTGAAGGTGCAAGCCACCGGGCTGCACGCGCTTCCGCTCGCCGACTCGGACAAGGCCCGCGTGGGCGACGTGGTGCTGGCGATCGGCAACCCGCTCGGCATCGGGCAGACGGTCACCTCCGGCATCCTCAGCGCCAAGGGGCGCACCACCGGCACCGGCGACGGCAGCTTCCAGGACTTCCTGCAGACCGACGCGCCGATCAACCGCGGCAACTCGGGCGGTGCGCTGGTGAACCTGCAGGGCGAGCTGCTCGGCATCAACTCGCAGATCCTGTCGCCGTCGGGCGGCAGCATCGGCCTCGGCTTCGCGATTCCCTCGAACATGGCGAAGAACGTCATGAGCCAGCTGATTTCGAGCGGCAGCGTCCGCCGCGCGAAGCTGGGCGTCATGGTGCAGCCGATCACGGCGGACCTCGCGTCGAGCCTGGGCCTGAGCGACGTGCGCGGCGCGCTCGTCAACCAGGTCGAGCCCGGCAGCCCCGCCGAGCGCGCGGGCCTCGAGCAGGGTGACGTGATCACCGAAGTCGCGGGACGGCGCGTGTCGGACGGCAACGAGCTGCGCAACGCGATCTCCAGCACGACGCCGGGCACGTCGGTGGCGCTGAAGATCGTGCGCGACGGCCGCGCCAGCGACGTCAGCGCGAAGCTCGACGAGCTGAAGGCGCAGGCCGACGAGAACGACCGCGACGAACGCGGCAACTCCACCTCGCCCGGCCGGTTCGGAATGTCGGTGACACCGCTCACGCCGGATCTGGCGCGGGAGTACTCGCTGCCGCCCTCGACGAAGGGCGTGGTGGTGACCGACCTCGACCCGGACGGTGCCGCCGCCGAGAGCGGCGTGCAGCCGAACGATGTGATCGAAAAGGTGAACGGCCGGCCCACGACCACGGTTGCGGAGCTCAAGACCGCGATTGAACACACCGACGGCAAGCCGGTGCTGGTACTGGTAAGCCGCGAGGGCCGGAGCCTGTTCCTGACGCTGCGCCCCAAGGCGTAGCACCGCTCTCTCCACCGCCCGGCCCGCCCGGTACGCACGCCTCACTCCCGTGCGCCGCCGGCGCGGGCCGGTTTTTGTCGGCTCCAAGTACGTGGGGCCGGGTCTTCAGACCCGGCCACGGCTTGACCAGAGGTGTGGCCGCTGACAGGCGTCGAAGATCTCCCGCGATTGCGCCGCCGAGTGGTTACACTTGCTCCCCACATGGATCAGCCCATCACCATCGCCGCCACATCGACGGCGCTTCCGCCCCACGAAATCACCCGGGACGACGTCAAGCACTATTTCGGCAGCACCTTCGCGATCGACGAACGGCGCCTCAACGCCATGATGGCGATCGTGGACAACTCTCAGGTGCGTCGGCGGTTCTTCATCCACCCCGTCGACTACATCATCGAACCGCGTCCGCTCGCGACCGTGACGCGCGAGTTCCAGGAACACTCGATCGCGCTCGGACAGCAAGTGGCCGAGTCGTGCCTGCAGAAGGCGGGCCTGGCACCGTCCGACGTCGACCTGATCATCACGACGTCGTGCACCGGGTTCATGATCCCGTCGCTCGACGCGCATCTGATCAACCGCATGGGATTCCGGCCCGACGTTCGGCGCGTGCCGATCACCGAGCTGGGATGCGCGGCCGGCGCGGCGGCGCTCGGCCGATCCGCCGATTTCGTGCGCGCCTATCCCGGATCAACGGCGCTCGTGGTCGCCGTGGAGCTGCCGAGCCTCACCTTCCAACGGCGCGACCTTTCGCAGGCCAATCTCATCTCGACGATTCTGTTCGGCGATGGCGCCGCCGCGGCGGTCGTCACCGGGAGGCCGGTGCGCGGCCCGAAAATCCTCGAAGTGGCCAGCCAGTTGCTGCCCGATACCATCGACGCCATGGGGTTCGACCTGCAGGGTGACGGATTCCACATCATTCTCTCGAAGGAAGTGCCGCAACTGATTCGCAACCGCATCAAGCAGATCGTCTGCACGACGCTGGTGCGGCGCGGGCTGACCACCGCCGATGTGTCGGCCTATGTACTGCATCCCGGCGGGCGCGCGCTGCTGCAGGCCGTGCAGGACGAGCTCGGGCTGACCGACGAAGACACGCAGCCGTCGTGGACCGTCCTGCGCGAGTGCGGCAACCAGTCGAGCGCCTCGGTGCTGTTCGTCCTCGACGAGTGGCTGCGCACGCGCACGGTGCCCCCCGGCGCCTACGCCATGCTCGCGGCCTTCGGTCCCGGCTTCAGCGCCGAAACGGCGCTGCTCGCGTGGGACTGACGTTGTCTCCCACCGCGACCGCCTACCTGATCGTGGTGGCGGCGGTGGCGCTGCTGCGGTTCGCGGAGCTGGCCGTCTCGGCACGCAATCGGCGCGCCATGATGCGCGACGGCGCGGTGCCCGTGCCCGAGCGCAATTTCGGATGGATGGCGCTACTCCACACGGCGATTCTCGGCGGCGCCGCCGCCGAAGTGGTGTGGCTGCACCGGCCTTTCCTGCCGGCGTTGGCGCTGCCCGCGCTCGTCTGCCTGGTGCTCGCCACCTGGACGCGCTGGTGGGTAATTCAGACGCTGGGGCAGTTGTGGAACGTCGGCATCATGGACTCCACGCGTCAGGGCATCGTGGATACCGGGCCGTACCGCTGGGTGCGGCATCCCAACTACACCGCCGTCTTCGTCGAACTGCTGGCCCTGCCGCTGGTGCACAGCGCCTGGATCACCGCCATCGCCGGAACCCTTGCGCACGTGTTCGTGCTGCGCGCACGCATCGCAGCCGAAGATCGCGTGCTCCTCGCCGACGCCGGCTACGTGGCGCGCATGGGTGCCAAGCCGCGCTTCTTCCCCACCGGCGCCCGAGGCGCCGGCCCTACTAGCCCCCCTACCCGCCTTACCCACCCCACCCGCCCTACCGGGGCCGAAGGCCCCGGGCCCAAGTGACCGACGTCATCATCGTGGGCGCCGGCGTGGCAGGGACGTCGCTGGCGATCGCGATTGGCCGTGCCGGCAGTGCGGTGGAGCTCTACGAGGCCCGGACCTTCCCCCGCGACAAGCCGTGCGGCGAGGGCATCATGCCGGCGGGCGTGACCGCACTGCGGCGGCTGGGGCTCCCCGATGGCGGAGGCGGCGTCCCGTTTCACGGCGTGCGCTATCACCGCGCGCAGCACGTCGCGGTCGGCCGGTTTCCCGCGGTGGTGGGCGAAGAGCCGTGGGGCCGCGGTCAGCGCCGCCTCGTTCTCGACCGGCGACTGTTCGAGTTGGCCGCTGCCGTGCCGGGCGTGTGCGCGCACGTCGAGGCAACCGTGGATGGGCCGGTCGTCGAGCACGACCGGGTGGCGGGCGTCGTCGTCAACGGCGAGATCCGGCGCGCGCCGCTGGTCGTGGCCGCCGACGGCGCTCATTCGCGCTTCCGTCATCGCCTCCATCTCAACGTGCCGGTGCCCCGCTCGCGGATCGGCGCCCGGAGGCACTACCAGCTGCCCGCGGGCCGCACCGCCGAGCCGTGGGTGGACATCTTCCTGGGGCGCGATCACGAGTTCTACGTCACGCCGCTGCCCGACCGGCAGGTGCTCGTGGCACTGCTCGCCGAAGCCGGCGCGGTGTCGGCCCCGCTCGAGCGCGCGTTCGACCGCTGGCGCGATGCGCCCCACCGGCTTCGCGATCTCCTCGATGGGGCGGAGCCGATCAGCGAACTGCTGGCCACGCCGCTCGCCGCGCGTTCGCGTGCCGGCCACGTGGCCGGCGCCGTACTCCTGGGCGATGCGGCAGGCTTTCTCGATCCGATTACCGGCGGAGGAATCGCACAGGCGCTGATGACGTCCGAACGTCTCGCCGCGTTCATCACCGGCAATCGGGGCCGCAGCCCCGACGCGTGGCTGCCCGACTTCGAGCGCGAACGTCACGCGCTTCTGCGCGACTACCGGCTGCTCACGCGCGCGGTGCTGGGGATGGCGCGCCGGCCGCGGCTGGCGCACGCGGCGCTGGGCACGCTCTCGCACCTGCCGTCGCTGTTCTCGCACCTCGTGGGCGTGTCGGGCGGAACACGATCGCTCAACCCATTGGCCCGGCGCGGCTGAACAGCCGTTCATCGGCAGCTTGGCGGCATCGGCCGTCCATCCCTCGCGGCTCCTGCTGTTGGTGTCTCTCCCACCAGCCGCGGCGTGCCGTGCGGCTCAGCTGCTGTATGCGGGCGCCATCACATAGTACGATCTCGCTCATCGACGATGGCCCGGGACAACCAGGTGGATAGTCACGGCGTCGCCGAGCGGGAGATCGTCATCCTGGGCGGCGTCCCCGCATGATCGCCGCGCTGCGCGTCCGCGGCGCCAAAGCCGTCCGTCACGGACGGATGCGCCTGTCCCGCGCGGCCAAGCACGCGCGCCGCGCCGGCGAGGCCGCCCGGCGCGGCGCGGCCGCGCGGCGGCGATCGCTGCTGCGCGCGGCACGGCAGTGGGTCGCGGCGCGGCGGAGCGGGGCGCAGGCCGCGCTCGCGAGGCTCGTGCGGCTGCAATTGGTCTCGTGGAAGACGTGGTGGTACAGCATTCCCGACGAGCCGCGCGCCTGTCCGGCGTGCGGTGAGCCGGGGCCGGTCCTACTCGAGCCGCTGAAACTGAACGGGCGCGCCGATTGCCGCCGTGTCGGCTTCGTCTGCGGCTGCCGGCGCTGCGGCCTGGTCTTCGCCAGCCCGCTGCCGTCGAAGGACGAGCTCGACCGGTTCTATTCCGCGGCGGGGGAC
>DATMDI010000560.1:0-19800 GCA_035557875.1 Vicinamibacterales bacterium | reverse complement strand
GCCCGAGCCGCTGCGCACCGAGACGCTGGCTCCCGCCGGGACCGTGATCGTGAAGTCCACCTCGGCGTCGAGCGGGGTCGGGCGCGGAAGGGCCGTGCGAACGTCCACGCCATTCGGACGTTCCGTCACCTGGATGCCGACGTCCGCCAGCGCGGCTTTCGCGGCCGCGTCGGTCGAGTCCCACACGCGTTTGGTCGCTTCGATGCGCACATCCTCGCCGCCCCCGCTCGTGACGGTGACGTTGCCGGACACGTTCACGAGGTTCAGCGCCCCCTGGCGCCCGATCTTCCCGGCCCAGCTGAAGAACTCCGACGCCATCGGCCCGCGGCGCGCCGCCTGCCGGGCCCGCCGCAGTTCGTCCTGCCGCTGGCGCAGCGCCGCGCGGCGGCGGAGGATCTCGTCGCGGCGGGCAGCCTGGGCCTGTGCTTTGGTGCGGGCGGCATCGGCCTGGGCCGGCGACGCTGCCGCAACCGCGGGGTCGGGTGCGTTCTGCGCGTCCACCGGTGGAGGCGCGACAATGCCGAGCGCCGCGATTGCCAAGAGAGCCGCGGCTCGTGCGATGGTCATGGGTTGCGTTCCTCCGTGCCGTTGCCCGCCTCGCCGAGCAGCGCTACCGTGTCCTGCAGCAGCGCCACCTTGCTGCCCAGCGCGACGAGCAGGCTTTCCTGCGACCACTCGTCGCCGGGCTCCTGGGCCAGCGCCTCGCGGGCCTCGCCGATGGCGGTGTCGATGTCGTCGATGCTCGCGCGCAGCGTCGCGGTCGTCACGTCGTCCAGCCCGGGCGGCGCTTCCGCGGTGGCCTCTTCGAGTCGCGCGATCGCGTCGGAGTACTCCGCCTCGGCCAGAGCGAACTCGGTGGGCGATTCAATGTCACGCCCCCCGCCGGACGCTGTGGTCTCGCCAAGCCGTGTCCCCATCCAGGCGAGCGACGACGCGACGAGTACCAGCACCGCAGCCGCGGCGGCCGGCTGGAACCAGGCGCCCCAGCCCGTGGACCACGCGCCGGGGTGATCGAGCGTCGATACGCGCCGGCCGGCCGCCGGCGGCTCGATCACCCGTGCCCGCACCGCGGCCCACACCGCGGGTGGCGGCGTCATCGGCTCGAGCGTGCGCGCCGTGGCCCGGATCGCACGGACGTCGGCGGCGAGCAGGCGGCACGCCGGGCACGCCGCCAGGTGCGCGTCGACGGCAGGTCGGCTCACCGGATTCTCCCCGTCGGGGAAAAGCCCGTCGAGCACATCGTCCAGCGCAGCGGCGAGCTGCGCGCAGGTCAGGGTCGTGTCGTCAGCCATCACACTGTCTCGAGCGCGCCGCGCGGCACCGCGCCCAGGCCACGGAGCAGCACGCGCAGCTTCATTCGTGCCTTGTGCACCTGCGATTTCGACGTGCCCTCGGAGATGCCGAGCGCCGCCCCCACTTCGCGGTGATCGAGCCCCTCGACGTCGTGCAGGACGAACGCGGCGCGGCATCCCGCGGGGAGCTGCGCGATCGCGCGCTCGAGATCGATGCGCGCAATCGGCGCGGGCAGCGCCGGCGCCGGGGCCGCCGGTTCAGGCGCCTCGTCCTCATCGAGCGACGCCGTCGCGCGCGCCATCCGCGACTGCTTGCCCCGGAGGTGGTCGAGGCACTGATTCACCGCCAGGCGGTAGAGCCAGGTGCCCAGGCTCGATTCGCCCCTGAAGCTCGCCAGCTTGCGGTGTGCGTGGACGAAGACGTCCTGCAGCAGGTCTTCGGCGTCGTGGGCCGATCCGGTCATACGCGTCAACAGGCCGAAGAGCCGTCCCGAATGGGCCCTGTACAACGTCTCGAAGGCCGCCGCGTCGCCCTCGCGGCACCGGCGCGCCAGTTCGAGGTCGTCGGCTCTCACGTTGTACCGCCCGCCCGGAGGAGCGGGTAATCAAACACGGTGCGAGCGAGGCGGAGCCTCATGGTCGTCTGTGCCAGCGTAGCCTCGCTGCTGATTAGACGGGGGTGCGGCGCGGTCTGGTTGCCGGCGCCCGCCCTCCTGCGCGCGTGTGCGCCGGCCAGCGCACGCCGCCGAAGCCGCGGACGCGGGTGAGGCTCACGTCCAGGCCTTCGGCCCGCAGCAGTTGGCGTTTCCGGTCGAGATAACCCCCGAACCCGCCCAGGCCCCCGGCTGACGCAATCACCCGATGGCAGGGGACCGACGGATCGTTGCACTGGCGCATGACGTTGCCCACGGCGCGGGCAGCGCCGGGCGCCGCTGCCAGGGCGGCAATGTCGCCGTAGGTGGCCACGCGGCCGCGCGGAATCGACCGGACGGCCGCGAGCACTCGGGCTCGAAAGCCAGTGCCGGCCTTCCGACCCTTCGGCGGACGGCTGCTGTGGGCCATCAGCGCCCGATCACCACCTTGACCCTGAATACGGCACCGCCCAGGTCGTCCTCGCCAAAGGCGGCCGCCGCGCCGGACGGTTCGGTGAAGGCGTCGGGCACGCTCATCCAGCCGGCTTCACCCGCGATGCCCAGCCAGCGTCCCACGCGCCACTCGGCCCCGCCGAGCAGCTGAAACCCCGTTTTTGTGAACTCGGCGTCCTCGGCGGCGTCGGCGAACTCGGAGGTCTCGCGATACTTGTGCCACGCCATGCCCCCGCCGAGATACGGCGTCACCGTGCGCTGCGGGTTGGCGAAGCGCCAGCCGGCCGACAGCTCGATCGGCACGACCGAAACGGTGGTGTCGATGCCGACCGGGAACGCCTCGTCCTCGAACACGACGACGCGTTCACCGTCGCGCTGGAAGCGCGACACGCCGAACGAGACGAACAGGTTGCGGCCGAGGAGCACCTCGCCGCCCGCGCCGAAAATCGGGCCGGCGCTCGAGCCCAGCACCGCCTCGAAGCTCTTGGACGCCGTGAACGTGCGTCCGCCCGCTTCGAAGAAACCGCGCACGCGGATCGCCGGCGGCGCGCCGGCGGCGCGGGGCGGCGCCGGCTGTGCCTGCGCGAGTACCTCCGGCGGCGCCAGCGCGATCGTCGCGGCGCAGGTGACGACCGCGATCCACGTGGCGAGGCGAGCCATCCGTTGCGCGCTCACTTGGCCAGCCCCATGCCACGCAGGGCCGCGCGCGGGTTGATGAGCCCGTATCCGTACTCGTTGTCGCGCCCCGCCGGCCCGAGGTCGGTCGCGGTCTGCTTCAGAATCGCTTCGATGGCCCCCGGGCTGGTGACGCCCTGATCCAGCAGCATCGCCGCGAGTCCGGAGACGTGCGGCGTGGACATCGAGGTGCCTTCGAAGGGGTAGTAGGCGAAGACGTCGAACCGGGGCGCCCGGTAGCGCGAGACCGGGCCTGTGAATGTTTCCACGAGATCGAGGTCCAGGGTCTGCTGGATCACGCCGGCCGCCGCGCCGCCACGATCGAAATCGCCTCCCGGCGCCACCAGCTCGATGAAGCTGCCAGGCCTCGAGTAGCTGGCGCGCAGACGATCCCGTCCAGTGGCGCCTACCGCCACCATGCCGTCGATCTGCGGCGCAAACTCGGCGTACCGCTCCGGTGCCGTGCCGTCGAAGTCGTTGCCGCCGGCCACTGCCACGAACACGCCGTGCGAGACCGCGTAGGTGATGGCCGACTGCACCGCCGGCGCCGGTCCGCCATCCCGCCCGATGCTCATATTGATCACCTTGGCGCCGTTGTCGGTGGCGTAGCGGATACCCCGCGACACGGTGTCATCGGTGCCGACGAATGGGCTGTTGAAGATGAAGTCCCACTCGGTGTCGATCACTTTCACCGGCATCAGCCGGACGTTGAAGGCCATCCCGGCGCCGCCGGCGCCGTTGTTGGTGAGCTGGCCCACGGTGCCCGCCACGTGCGTGCCGTGGCCAGCGAGGTCGAAGGGCAGTTGGTCGTCCCAGATGAAGTCGCGCGGGGATACGAAGCGATCGGCGCCCAGGTCGGGAGCTGCCGCAAATGGAATGTCTACCGGCCCGAGCGCCGGGAACATCACCCCGTCCTCGCGCTGCCAGGCGATGGCGTTGTAGCGCAGCACCGCGCTGCGGAAGGCGACGCCGGTGTCGAGGATGGCGACGATGACGTTGGACGAGGCCCCGCGGTTGATGTCCCACGCCCGGTCCATGCCGATCTGCGGGTAGTTCCACTGCAGCGAGTAGAGCGGGTCGTTCGGCGCGAACATCGGCCGCGCCCGGTACCGCGGTTGTGCATACTCGACATCCGGCTGTGCCCGGAGCCGCTGCGCCACGGCTTCGGGGTCGCCGCCGGCCAGGCTGACGATCTGGAAGTCCGCGTACGACAGCACTGGTCCCGCGGTCCCGCTCACGAGCGCCATCATGGCCTGCTGCAGTGCGGTCGAGGTACCGGGCCGGAAGCGGACGATGAGGCTGTCGGAGAGGTAATCGCTCCGGCCGGCAGTCTGGACCCACCGCCGCTGCTCCCGCGCCAGGCGCGGCCGGTCGGCGTCACGCAGTCCGCGGTCGATGCCGGGCCCGGTCAGGTCCGAGACGATCTGTCTGCCGGCGCGCTCCGGTTGCTGCGCGGTGATCGTCGAGAGCCAGCCGACGAGAGCGGCCAGCAGGAGCGCAAGGGGAGCGACATGACCGCTCACGCGGACGTATGGACGCATCATTCCTCGGTTCGGCGCAGCAAGAGCGGCACGGGCATTGTAGCGCGCGCTATCTGCGGGGCGCGGCTGGCGCTGCGAGCGCTACAAGTAGGAGAGCGGCTCGAGTCCGTACGCGGCGGCGTCCACCGGAGCCTGCACCGACTGCGGTTGGCCTTCGCGCGCGTCCCACAGGCTGACGTCGTAAGGATGCTCGAGCTTCTCGCCGCCGGGCCGGGTGAGTACTTTCACGCGCGGCCGGTAGGGATCCGGCGCGTACGCCTTGAGCACGACGGCGATCTCGCCCGTATCGAGCCGCACCAGGTTCCCCGCCGGATAGATCCCGCATCGGCTGCCGTGGCGCCGGCTGAGGGGGGGTCGCTTGGGCCGTGGTCACGTCTGGCGCCGAGCCGCCCAGGAATGTTCCGGGCGGTCTATTGGCGATTCGTACCAGTTATCGAATCGAACCCCCGCGGCTTTACGTGCGAGGTCGGCGGTTTCGCCCTGTATACTGGGTCCGCCTTCGCCCTTCGGGCTTCGGCGGGACAGGCCGCCCCCGCCCCCACGGGTCTACGGCGCCACGAGTCCACACCCAATGCAATTCGTCGATGTCATCGCGCGCAAGCGCGACGGACAGGCGCTCCCGCGCGAGGCCATCGACCTGTTCGTGGACGGCGTCGTGCGCGGCCACGTCCCCGACTATCAGGCGTCCGCGCTCCTGATGGCGATCGTCCTGCGCGGGATGACCGACGACGAGACCGCCTGGCTCACCGATGCGATGGTTCGGTCGGGCGACCGCATCGACCTGTCGGACCTGCCGGGCGTGAAGGTCGGCAAGCACAGTACCGGGGGGGTGGGCGACAAGGTGTCGATCGTGCTGGCGCCGCTGGCGGCGGCGTGCGGCGTGACGGTGCCGAAAATGTCGGGCCGTGGCCTGGGGCACACCGGGGGCACGCTCGACAAGCTCGAGTCGATCCCCGGCTACCGCGTCGGCCTCACCATCGAGGAGTTCAAGCAGACGCTGCGGGAAGTGGGCACCAGCATCATCGGCCAGACCGCGTCCCTGGTCCCCGCCGACAAGATCCTCTACGCGTTGCGCGACGTCACCGCCACGGTCGAGAGCATCCCGCTCATCTCGGCGTCGATCATGAGCAAGAAGCTGGCGGAGGGCAGCAACGCCCTGCTGCTCGACGTGAAGAGCGGTGACGGCGCGTTCATGAAGGAACGCGGTCAGGCCGAAGCGCTGGCGCGGTCGATGGTCGCGATCGGTGCCCGGGCGGGAGTCCGCACCGAGGCGTTTCTCACCGACATGGACGCGCCACTTGGGCGGACCGTCGGCAACGCGATCGAGATCGTCGAGTGCCTCGAGACGCTGAAGGGGCAGGGCCCCGACGACCTGACCGCGGTGGTGACCCGGCTGGCCGCCCGCATGACGGTGCTGGCCGGCGTCGAGCGCAGCCCCGACGCGGCCACCGCACGCGTCACGGCCGCGTTGGCGTCGGGCCGCGCCCTCGACGTGTTCCGCCGCATGGTCGAGCGGCAAGGCGGCAACCCGCGCGTGGTGGATGACTATGGCCTGATGCCGCTGGCGCCGGAGTGCGAGCGGCTCATGGCGTGGACGGGCGGCGTCGTCACCCGCGTGCTCGCGGGATCGATCGGGCGCGCCACCCACCAGCTCGGCGCCGGACGCACCGTGGTGGGCGAGCCGGTCGATCACGCGGTCGGACTGCGCATGCTGGTCGTGCGCGGTGACCGGGTGCAGCCGGGCCAGCCTCTGCTCGAACTGCATCACCGGGCCGGCCGCGGCCTCGAGGCCGCGCGCGCTCTGTGCCGCGAAGCCATTCACATCGACGAGGCCGGCGCGCCCGCCGCGCCTGGCGACCGCATTCTGGGCGAGGTGCGATGAGCGACACACACAGCGCAGGACGGCCGGCGCAAAGATGGACCGGCCGCGACACAGTCATCGTGGGGGGGCTGGCCGGGCTGGCGGCCGTCGCCATCGGCCTCGGCTTCGTCGGCCTGTCCCGGGTGCAGCCGGTGGCCGGGCTTGCCCTCATCCTCACCCTGGCCTACTGCCTCTCGTCCGCGCGTCACGCGATCGACTACCGCACCGTCGGCTGGGGCCTGGCCCTCCAGTTCCTCTTCGCGGTTGTGGTCCTCAAGACCGGAGTGGGTCAGGCGGTCTTCAGAACGCTCGGCGCCTACATCACGAAGCTGCTCGATTTCGCGTACGTGGGCTCGTCGTTCGTATTCGGTCCCCTCGGCAATCGCGAGGTGTGGCCGCGCATCATGACGAACGTGCTCGGCCAGGAGGGCGGTCAGTACGCCAACGTCTTCGCGTTCATGGTGCTGCCGACGATCATCTTCATCGCGGCGCTGTTCGCGATGCTCTATTACTTCGGCGTCATGCAGCTCGTCGTTCGCCTGTTCGCGGTCGTCATGCGCCGGTTCATGCGCGCGAGCGGCGCTGAATCGCTGAACGTCGCGGCCAGCATCTTCATGGGCCAGACCGAGGCGCCGCTCACGATTCGTCCGTTCCTGCCGCGGATGACCGAGTCCGAGCTCATGACGGTCATGACGGCCGGGATGGCCCATATCTCCGGCGGCGTGATGGCCGCCTACATCATCTTCGGCGCCAGCGCCGAGCATCTCCTGACCGCGGTCATCATGACCGCCCCAGGCACGCTGATGATGGCCAAGCTCTTCGTGCCGGAAACGGGCCAGCCGGAAACCATGGGCACGGTGAAGCTGGTGGTCGAGAAGACGGACGTCAACGTCATCGACGCCATCGGGCGCGGCACGGGCGAGGGTCTCCACCTGGCGCTCAACGTCGGTGCGATGCTGATCTCGTTCCTGGCGATCGTCGCCCTGATCAACGCGATTCTCGGCCTGGCCGGCCTCAGCATGCAGCAGATCCTCGGCTACGCCTTCGCGCCGATCGCGTGGAGCCTGGGCGTGCCGTGGCAGGATGCGCCGACGATCGGCAACCTCCTGGGCACGCGCATGGTGCTCAACGAGTTCGTCGCCTACTCGCAGCTGGGGCCGCTCAAGGCCACGCTCGACCCGAAGTCGTTCACGATTGCGACGTTCGCCCTGTGCGGCTTCGCCAACTTCAGCTCGATCGGCATCCAGATCGGCGGCATCGGCGCGCTGGCCCCCGAGCGCCGGCACGATCTGGCCCGGCTCGGCCTGCGGGCGATGCTCGCCGGCACGTTCGCCAACTTCCTCACCGCGACCATCGCGGGCATGCTGCTGTGAGCGAATTCGATCGGGTCGAAGAGGCGGCGGCGGCCGTGCGCGCCCGCTGTGGCGCGGTCCCCGACGTGGCCGTCGTGCTCGGCTCGGGGCTGGGCGATTTCGCCGACGGCCTCGCCGACCCGATCGTCGTCCCGTACGAGACGCTGCCGCACTGGCCGCAGTCGCGGGTAGTCGGGCACGCTGGCCGCCTCGTCGTCGGCCGGACGGCGGGGAAGCTGGTGGCCGCGCTGTCGGGACGGGTCCACGCCTACGAGGGCCACCCGATGGCCACGGTGGTCTTCGCGGTGCGCGTGATGGGCCGGCTCGGCATCAAGCGGCTGATTCTCACCAACGCCGCCGGCGGCATCAACACGGACTTCGGCCAGGGCGCACTGATGGTCATCGACGACCACATCAACCTGATGGGCGGGAACCCGCTCGTCGGTGCGAACGACGATCGGTTCGGGACGCGGTTCCCGGACATGTCGGAGGTCTACTCGAAGCGCCTGCGCGCGCTCGCCGACGAAGCGGCACGGGCGGCGGGCATCGCGCTGCGTCACGGCGTGTACGTGGCCGTGCTCGGACCGAGCTACGAGACGCCGGCGGAGATTCGCGCCTTTCGCGCGCTGGGCGCCGACGCCGTCGGCATGTCCACGGCCCCCGAGGCGATCGCCGCGCGGCACCTGGGCGTCGACGTGCTCGGCCTCTCGTGCATCACCAACATGGCCGCCGGCGTGCTCGATCAGCCGCTCGTGCACGACGAGGTGATGGAGACGGCACGGCGCGTCCGCGGGTCGTTCATCGCGCTGCTGGAGGGCGTCATTGGCCGGATCTGATCCGCTCGTCGAGGCGGCGCGGCGCGCCCGGAAGCACGCCCGCGCCGCGTTCTCGAAGTTCAAGGTCGGGGCCGCGCTCGAGGCCGCCGACGGCACCATCATCACCGGCTGCAACATCGAGAACGCCACCTACGGGTTGACCGTGTGCGCCGAGCGCGTGGCGATGTTCAAGGCGCTCTCCGACGGCCACCGCCGCTTCCGCCGCATCGCCGTGGTGGCCGACACCGCGGACCCCACGCCGCCGTGCGGACCCTGCCGCCAGATCCTCTGGGAGTTTGGCGGCGACCTCGACGTGATCCTCGCGAACCTGCGCACCGAGAAGGGGCGCCATCGGCTGAGCGCGCTGCTGCCGTTGCCCTTCGACGCCAGGCTCTTGAAGTAGCCTTACCACTGGGACCCTGAATGCTGCCGACAATCGAGTGGAAAGACGACGCCGTCGTGATGATTGACCAGCGCAAGCTGCCGGCGTCGGAGACCTACGTCACCTGCAAGACCGCCAAGGACGTCGCCAAAGCCATCAAGACCATGGTCATCCGCGGCGCACCGGCGATCGGCGTCGCCGCCGCCATGGGCCTGGCGCTCGGGATGAAGCGAAGCACCGCCAGCGGCACCAAGCAGTTCGCCACCGAGTTCCAGCGTCTGTGCGACGAGATGGCGGCCACCCGGCCCACCGCGGTCAACCTGTTCTGGGCCATCGAGCGCATGAAGCGCATCTTCGCCCGGGTGGTCCAGGCCGGCGCGTCGGTCGACGAGATCAAGCGGGTGCTGGAAGAAGAGGCCCGGCACATCCACGACGAGGATGTGGCCAGCTGCCGCGCCATGGGCGCCTACGGTGCGACCCTCGTGCCCGCCGACGCGCGGATCCTGACGCACTGCAACGCCGGTGCGCTCGCGACCGCCGGCTACGGCACGGCGCTCGGCGTCATTCGGGCCGCGGCCGAAGGCGGCAAGAAGGTGGCGGTGTTCGCCGACGAAACGCGGCCGTTCCTGCAGGGCGCGCGGCTCACCGCCTGGGAGCTCGTCAAGGACGGCATCGACACCACCGTCATCACCGACAACATGACCGCCTCGATGATGCGGCTGGCCGGAATCGATCTCGTGGTGGTCGGGGCGGATCGCATCGCCGCCAACGGCGACGTCGCCAACAAGATCGGTACCTATGGCGTGGCGGTGCTCGCCAAGGAGCACGGCATTCCGTTCTACGTCGCCGCGCCGCTCTCGACCATCGACCTCGCCACGGCCGACGGCTCGGGCATCCCGATCGAGGAGCGCGCCGATCGCGAGGTGACGCACGTCGGCAGCTATCGCATCGCGCCGGTGGGCGCCCGCATCCGGAACCCGGCCTTCGACGTCACGCCGGCCCGCTACGTGACGGCGATCGTCACCGAGTTGGGCATCGCCCGTCCACCCTACGAAGAATCGCTTGCGGCGCTCGTCCGCGGCCCGGTGCCGGTCCACACCTGAACGCATGCGCGTACTCGGCATCGAGACGTCGTGCGACGAGACGTCGGCCGCCATCGTCGAGGAGTGCGGCGACGCCGCGCGCCCGTGGCGCGTCCGTTCGAACGTCGTCGCGTCGCAGGTCGAGATTCATCGCGCCTGGGGCGGCGTGGTGCCGGAGCTCTCGGCTCGGCAGCACATCCGCGACATCTGCGGCGTGGTCGAGCGCGCTGTCGAGGAGGCCGGGCCTTCGGCCGCGAGGCCCTACGACTTCATTGCCGTGACGCAGGGCCCGGGGCTGGTCGGATCGCTGCTGGTCGGGCTCTCGTTCGCCAAGTCGCTGGCCTGGTCGCAGGGCGTGCCGTTCGTGCCGGTGCACCATCTGGCGGGTCACATCGAATCGCTGGTGCTCGAAGGCGGGGAGATGCCGCTGCCGGCCGTCGTGCTCGTCGTCTCGGGC
This sequence comes from Vicinamibacterales bacterium, assembly GCA_035557875.1. Classification (GTDB taxonomy): domain Bacteria; phylum Acidobacteriota; class Vicinamibacteria; order Vicinamibacterales; family UBA2999; genus DASYRM01. Next base: position 9,258 of record DATMDI010000560.1, on the reverse strand, counting down.
GGCCACACGAGCCTCTACCGCGTCGCCGCGCCGGGCGCCTACGAGCGTCTCGGGCGCACGCGTGACGACGCCGCCGGCGAGGCCTACGACAAGGTGGCCAAGCTGCTCGGTCTCGGTTACCCGGGCGGACCCGTGATCGACCGCCTGGCCGCCGAGGGCGACGATCGCGCGGTGGCGCTGCCGAAGACCCGGCTCACGCATCCCGACCGCAACGCCCCCGAACTGCCGGGCCGCCGCGATTTCAGTTTCAGCGGGCTCAAGACGTCGGTGGCGCGGCACGTGGCGCTGCGGCGCACCGCGCTGGGACTGGCCGCGGACGCGGCGCTGCCCTCGCCGGAGGTTCGGGATCTGTGCGCGAGCTTTCAGCGTGTCGTCGTGGAATCGCTGCTCGACCAGCTGTTCGATGCTGCCCGCGCGTGCGGCGCGCGCTCGGTGGGCATTGCCGGCGGCGTCTCGGCCAACAGCCGCCTGCGCCGCGACGCCCTGGCGCGGGGCGAGGCCGCGGGCGTGCCCGTGTTCGTGCCGCACATCAGCCTTTCGACCGACAATGCCGCGATGATCGCCGCCGCCGGCCTGCGCGCCTTTCGAGCCGGCCGGCGCGGCGGCTGGGACGTCAACGCCGACCCGTCTTTGCCCTTGACGGATGTGGGGGCTGCCTTCAGGCAGCCCTGGGCCGGCTGAAGCTGGCCCCCACGCACACATGAAGACCACGACCGAGTATCTCTGGTTCAACACCAAGGCGCGCCAGGAGTTCGTTCGCATCACCGACCAGGTGGCGGCCATCGTCGAGAAGAGCGGTGTGCGCGAAGGGATGGTGCTGGTGTCGGCCATGCACATCACCGCCGCGGTCTACGTGAACGACTGGGAGGACGGCCTCATTCACGACTTCCAGGTGTGGCTGGAGAAGCTGGCGCCGTCCGGCCTCGACTACCGTCATCACCAGACCGGAGAGGACAACGCCGACGCGCATTTGAAGCGCACGTTGATGGGGCATCAGGTCATCGTGCCGATCACCAACGGGAAGCTGGATCTCGGACCGTGGGAGCAGGTGTTCTACGCCGAGTTCGACGGCCGCCGCAAGAAGCGTGTCGTCGTGAAGGTCATGGGCGAGTGAGCACGCGCGCGTATCCCGATCGGCCGTTCGTCGGCGTGGGCGCCGTGATCGTCGATGGGGCCGGGCGCGTCCTGCTCGTCAAGCGACGCTTCGAGCCGCTGGCGGGGCAGTGGAGCCTGCCAGGCGGGGCGGTGGATGTCGGCGAAACGCTGGCCGCCTGCGTGATCCGCGAGATGCGCGAGGAGACCGGCCTCGACGTGGAAGTGGGGCCGGTGATCGAGGTCTTCGACCGGATCACCCACGACGGTGATGGCCGCGTGCAGTACCACTTCGTCCTGGTGGACTATGTGTGCCGCCCGATCGGCGGGACGCTGGCCGCGGATTCGGACGTGGCCGACGTGGCGTGGGCGCAGGCCGACGATCTGGGCCACTTTGGGCTGACCGACAAGGCGACTGACGTGATCGGCCGCGGGCTGCTGCTGGCGGCCGGCGCGGGGTGGGCGGACACCGCGCCAGCGACGCCTTCCGAACGATCGGCGCCGGGCCTACGTAAGGGGGAGTGATGCCGCCGGTGGTCGAGCTGCAGCGTGTGACGGTCCGCTATGGGGCCCGGACGGCCCTGCAGGCCGTCAGCGCCGTGTTCCCGCCTGGGGCGGTGGGGCTGTTGGGACCCAATGGCGCGGGCAAGAGCACGATGATTCGCGCCCTTCTCGGCTTCGTGCCGCCCACCGAAGGCCAGCTCACGGTGCTCGGTCTCGATGTGGCGAAGTCTCCGCTGGCCGTCCGCGGTCGGATCGGCTACATGCCCGAGAACGACGGCCACATTCCCGGCATGAACGCGGTGTCGTTCGTCGCTTTCTGCGCCGAGCTGTCCGGTCTGCCACGCGCCGACGCCATGCAGCGGGCGCACGAGGTGCTCTTCTACGTCGGGCTGGGCGAGGCCCGCTACCGCAACGTGGAAACCTATTCCACCGGCATGAAACAGCGCATCAAGCTCGCCCAGGCGCTCGTCCACGACCCCGACCTGCTGTTCCTCGACGAGCCCACCAACGGCATGGATCCCAAGGGGCGCGACGAGATGCTCGCGCTGATTCGTGACCTGGGCCACAACAAGGGCGTCAACCTGATCCTCTGCTCGCACCTGCTGCCCGACGTCGAGCACACGTGCGACCACGTGATCGTCCTCGACAAGGGCGCCGTGGCGACACAGGGGCGGATCGAAGGACTGAAAGGCCCCGGCGGCAGCGTCGTCGAGTTGCGGTTCAAGGGCGAGCCCGCGCCGTTTCTCGCCGCGCTCGCCGGCGCCGGGTTCCAGGTACACGCCAGCGACGACGACATCATGCGGGTCTTCGTGCCCGAGGGCCACGACCCGCAGGCGATCTTCCCCCTCGCGGCCGCGCATCGAATCCAGGTGCGGCACTTCCGAGCCAGCGTCGAGACGCTCGAGGACGTGTTCGCCAAGGCCGTGGGCGAGGCCTGAGCCGCATGCCCATCCACGACCAAGGCTATCGACGTTACGGCGGCCGCCGCCGTCCGATCGGGACCGCCTGGTGGGTGATCGCCCGCCAGCAGATGCGGGCCATCCTGTCGCAGAAGCGCTATCTGGGGCTGCTGCTGCTGGCATGGATCCCGTTCGTGGCGCGGGTGGTGCAGATCTATCTCGCGGCCAATTTCCAGCAGGCCTCCTTCCTGGCGACCAGCGCCCAGCTGTTCCGCGGGTTCCTCGATCAGCAAAGCCTGTTCGTCTTTCTGTTGATCGTGGGCGCCGCTGGCGCCATTGCCGATGACCGCCGCGCCAACGCGCTGCAGGTCTATCTGTCCAAGCCGCTCACCCGCGTCGAATACATCGCCGGGAAGCTGTTTGCCCCGCTTGCTTTCGTACTGGGTATCACCCTGCTGCCGGCGGTGCTGCTGCTCGCCGTGCACGTGGCCTTTTCCGGCAGCCTGACCTTCGTGGCCCAGAACCTCTACCTGTTGCCGGCGATCGTGTTCTATTCAGTGGTGCTGGCGCTGCTCGGCACCTTCACGATGGTGGCGCTGTCGTCGCTCTCGAAGAGCCGCCGCTTCACGGCGCTCACCTTCACCGGCGTCTTCTTCTTCACCACGGCGATGTATCAGGCGCTGCAGCGCATCACCGGCAGCCGGCTCTGGGCGCTGCTGTCGCCGCGCGACCTGCTCGACGTAATCGGCGACGCCGCGTTCCGGACGCCGGGGCCGCGCGCGGTGCCGGTGTGGGCGGCGCTACTGGCCGTGGCGGCCATGATTGGCGTGTCGATCCTGGTGCTCGAGCGCCGCGTCCGCGGCGTCGAGGTGGTCGGCTCATGATCATCACCGCCGAACACTTGTCGAAGTGGTACGGCCAAGTCTCCGGACTCAACGACGTCTCGGTGTCGGTGCCGCCCGGCATCACCGGGCTGCTCGGGCCAAACGGCGCCGGCAAGTCCACGTTCATGAAGCTCATCACCGGGCAGCTGCGCCCGAGCAAGGGCCAGGTGCGGGTGCTGGGCGAGCCGATCTGGGGCAACCCGGCGCTTTATCAGCGCATCGGCTTCTGCCCCGAGCAGGACGCCTTCTACGACCGCATGACCGGCCGCGAGTGGGTGACGGCGTTGACCGGTCTGCACGGCTTCGACGCGCGGACCGCCGCCGACCAGGCGGAGCGTGCCATCGCGGCCGTCGAGCTGACCGACGCCGCCGACCGCAAGATCGGCTCTTACAGCAAGGGCATGCGCCAGCGGATCAAGCTCGCCCAGGCCATCGCCCACGAGCCCGAGCTGCTCATCCTCGACGAGCCGCTGAGCGGCATGGATCCGCTGATGCGGCGCCGCACGGTGCGCCAGATCAAGGAGTGGGCGCGAGGCGGCACCAGCGTGCTCGTGTCGAGCCACATCCTGCACGAGATCGAGGCGATGACCTCGAATATCCTGCTCGTCAACAACGGCCGCATCGTCGCCGAAGGCGACGTGCACCACATCCGCGATCTGATCGACGAGCACCCCCACACCGTGTCGATCCGCACCAGTCAGCCGCACGCGGTCGCCCGCGAGCTGCTCGCGGACGAAGGGGTGGTGAGCGTCAGGTTCGAGCCCGGAGGCCTGGTGGTGGAAACCGCACGGCCCGATGCGTTCTATGCCCGCGTCACGGACCTGGCGGCCAGCGGTCAGTTCGGCCCGATTCGCGAGATCACCTCGCCCGACGACAACCTGCAGGCCGTGTTCCGTTATCTGGTGAAAGCATGACCACGCGTGCGGCGCTTCCCGCCCCGCCGACATTTGCCACCGGGGCCGTTCGCGTGTTCAGCCTCTCGCTCGGCGAGATGCTGTGGTCGCGGCGGACCATCTTCCTCGTGCTGGTCACCGGCGCGCCGGTGTTCCTCGCCCTCGTCGCCCGCATCGTCCAGGGCAGCGGCGTGGTGCCGCTGCGCGTGAACGGAGTGCCGGTGGACGGGGCCAGCATCTTCGGGATGATGATCTGGGTGTTCTTCCTGCGGTTCATCGTGCCGGTGCTGGGCGTGTTCTACGGCACCGCCCTCATGGCCGACGAAGTCGAGGACCGGACCATCACCTATCTCTTCACGCGCCCGATCCGCCGCGGGGCGGTGCTGGTCGGCAAGTACCTCGCCTACGTCGTGTGCACGACCCTCGTGGTGCTGCCGTCGGTGGTGCTGGTCTATTTCGTGCTCGTGCCGTTCAGCCAGGTGGCCAGGAGCTTCGTGTCGTTCGCGATCGATCTGGGGCTGCTGGCCCTTGGCCTGGCCGCCTATGGGGCGGTATTTGCGCTGGTCGGCGCCGCCCTCAAGCGGCCGCTCGTGTCGGGCCTGCTCTTCGTGTTCGGGTGGGAGCAGGTGGCGCTGCTCGTGCCGGGCTACTTCAGACGGCTCACGGTAGCCCATTACGTCCAATCGCTGGTGCCCCACGCCATGCCCTCCAGCGGCGTGGCCTCGCTGCTTCAGAGTGTCCTCAGCGACAAGCCGCCGGCGCTGGTCTGCCTGCTGGCGTTGGCCGCGATCATTACCGGTACCCTGTGGCTGGCGGCCAGGACGGTCGAGTCCAGGGAATACGTCCTCGATCAATAGGGCTGCCGAGCTCGGAACGTCTGGCGGTCCGCCCCCGTATAAAGCCGTTAGGGCCAACATGACAAAACGTACCCGACTCTTCCTGATCGCGTCCGGCGGCATCCTGGTAGCGGGCCTGGGGACGGGCCTCGTGGCCGCTTATGTCGGCGGACTTCAAAATCTCACCCTGATCGGGTCCTCCGGGCCTGACGAGCTCGCCTACATCCCGTCCAATACCCGCGTGGTGGCCTACGCCAACGTGCGCGAGATCATCGACTCGGAGCTGCACCAGAAGCTCAGGTCGCTGCACCAGTCCCGCAGCGGCGACGGCCTGGCGCGGTTCGAGGCCGAGACTGGCGTGGACGTGACCAAGGACATCGATTACGTCGTAGCCGCCATGGCCGGCGGCGATCTCCACCAGGGCCCACCCCTGGTGATGGCGCGGGGCCGGTTCGACGAGGTCCGGGTCGAAGGCCTGGTCCGTGGCAAGGGCGGCGCGGTCGAGGACTACAAAGGTCAGCGGCTGTTCACGTACACCGAGTCGGGCGACAGGGGCACGAGGAGCGCGGCCCTTACGTTCCTCGAACCGGGTCTGGTGGCCATGGGCACCGATTCGGCGGTGCGGGCAGCCATCGACGTGCGGACGGGCGCGGCAGGGGCCGCCGCTGGGAACGAAGAGCTGCTCCGGCTGGTGAAGGAATCCAAGGACGGGGGCAATGCCTGGGTCGTGGCCAAATTCGACGCGCTGACCGCGGGCGGCGGCGTGCCGAACGACATGATGAAGCGCCTGCCAGCCATCAACTGGGTCACCGTCACCGGTCACGTCAATGGCGGCCTTCGCGCCGCGGTGCGCGCCGAAACCCGCGACGAGGTCGCGGCCAAGAACCTGCGCGACGTGCTGCAGGGCATCCTGGGACTCGCCAAGATGCAGAGTGGTCAGCGTGCCGACCTGGCAGCCGTCATCGACTCGATCGAGCTGGGAGGCGAGGGCAAGAACGTCTCGCTGGCGCTCTCGGTCCCGATCGAAGCGATCGATCAGCTCGCGGCCCTGGCGATGCCGCGCGGACGGGGACCGTCGAACGCGGCTCCGGACGCCCCCGAAGTGGAGCCGGTTCCGGCTCCCTGACCGAGTTGACCGAGGCAGGTCCGCTCTAAAGCGGACGGCCCACGAGCGCCTCGAGATAGGCCGCGATGGCTGCCCCGACGTAGACGGGCGCTTCGACGAATTCCACGCCCGAGCGGTAGCGCATCGCGTCTCCGTCCACTTCACCGACATGCGAGTGGACCACCCGCGCCTTCACCACCACCGCGTTCGTGCCCAGCGTGAGCCGCAGGTCGTGCAGGGAATTGAGCGGCAGAGGAAAGCTCGTCTCGATGGTGGCGCCGCCCACTCCCAGTTCCTTCACCTGCAGCGGCTCGAAGACCATGATCTCGCCGCGTAATTCGCCGAGGATGGGGACGCGTTCTCCGTGTCGGATGCCGGGCATTGGCGGCGGACTATATCAGAGCCGCTGGCCTGTTGCCTCTAGCCTCTTGCCTGAAGGCAAAGAGACCGAAGCAAAGACTAGAGGCGAAAGGTGAAAGGCCAAAGGCAAGCTGTGAAAGAAAAAGGGCGGTGGGGGGAGAACCGCCCTCTGGGGGGAATTCAGTTCATTCGCGGCGCAGGGCGAGCGGGAAGCATGCTCTGCTCGTCGTCGTCCGCCATCTGCGAGATCGCCGCGTCGAAGTCGCATTCCTCGCTCTCGGTGGTGTAGGTGAGCACCGGGATGTCGCGGGTCGCGTCATCGAGCTTGAGCATCGTCAGGAGCTGGAAGCCCTCGAGGTCCTCGACCCGGGTGCACAGGATGACGAGGTTCGGCCGCACCTTGCGGATGCTCGAATACGCGTGGTCGGATGATTCCACGAACACCATGTCGTAGCGGCCGGCGTCGAGCACCGTTTCGAGCATGCTGAGAACCTCGGCATTGCCGTTGACGACGACGACTTTCTGCACCGCCTGCGGAGAGATCCCCTTCATGTCATACATGATGTGTGGCGTCCTCTGCGGTCCTATCCTTCAGGAAACGTGCCACGGTGGAGTCGCCGAAACCGTCAGCAATTCCCCACTGAAGTGCAGCCTCGCGCGTTACTGTCCTGCTGCGCTGAAAGGCTCGCGGAATCAGGCGCAGATCGCGCATCCCGGTCGGCTGCTGCGGTGACCGCAGTGAAGACGCGGGTGCAGTTCGGCGCTCTGACGACAGATATTCCGTCCTCTGTCCGACTTCTGACGCGCGTTTCGCACACCGCCGCGGGCGTCCGTGCACACCCGCACGCACACCGCGCACAGTTCGCTCGCACCATCCTGGATGCGCCGCCGATCGCGCGCCATTTCACCGGATGGGCTGACAAAAAGTGCTGCTCCAGCCTGACAACTCGTGACCCTCTCCCGAAGGCTCCTTGCGGGCGTCGTGAGCCGACCCGGGAAGTTCCCTGGGTCAACAGGCGCTCACGTCCCGTACAAAAAAAAGGGGAGCCAGAGGCTCCCCTTTTCAGTGAGTCGCTGCCGGCCGGCGTGCCGGCCGGCAGCGTGGGTGCTTAGAACAGGAACTTCGTCACGAAATACGCCTGCGTTCCGTCGTTGAAAAGGTCCGACATCCGATAGCGCGGATCGAACGACTTGGCGCCATCCGTCGTTGAACGCATCAGCGCCTCGGGGTCGTAGCCCTTCGACAAGTCGGTGCTCGACAGATCGATGTAGGACGACGCGCGGTCGGGGATGATCCCGCCCTTGTTGAGGTAGTTGTAGACGTGACGCTCCGTCTTCTGGTTGAAGAGGTTGGTCACGTTCATCTCGAACCGCAGCCGCTTGGTGCCACCCACTCCGAACTCCTGGCTGAGCATCAGGTCCGTGCGGTTGAGCATGTCCGTGCGGCCCATGTCGCCACGGCCGTACACCAGCAGGTCGGCGCTGTGGGTCGAGGTCACCAGCGTGGACATGGGCGTGCCGCTGGCCGCGTAGAAGAACGCGCCGATCTGGGTGCCGGACGAGAAGTCGTACGCGCCATACATCTTCAGGGCGTGTGGACGATCCGTCGCCAGCCGGCCCAGGATGTCGAGGTTGCCGCGCGAGTCCCAGAGCAGTTCGTCCGAATCCCATACGCGGTTCACGTTGCCGCCCGGGCGGGGAATGCTGCCCCCCTGCTGCTGCGCTGTGGCGGAACTGCCGCCGGTCGTCGGCGTTGTCACTTCATCCGAGGAGGCCAGGCCGGCGTAGTTGCCATAGAGACGGCTCAGGGTGTAGTTCGCGCTGAAGAAGTAGTTGCCCGCGAACCGCCGGTTGTAGCTCAACTCGAGCGCGTCGTACTGGCGCTTCGGACGAGGAATCGGGAACCCGGCCGGCGTTGCACCCGACGAGAACTGCGTCGCGGCGAAACCTTTCCCGGGGTTGCCGATGATGTAGCCCTCGTCACCGTCGGCGTTGAGGAAGCCGACGTCCTCGATCGTCTCCAGCAGATCGTTGTGGATGTAGTGCACCGAGACCACGCTGTTGCGGCCCATCTGGAACTCGCTGCCGGCGCTGAAGCTCGACTGCTTCATCGGCTTGGTGTCCGGATCGATGTCGCCGCCGAACGCCGCGACGCGGCGATCGCGGCAGCCACCGGGGTTGGTGAACCAGATGTCGTTGCCCGGCATGTTGCTCAGGTTGATCGCTCCGAGGTTGAGATCGTTCAGGCCGCGGTAGAAGGTGCACCAGGTCTCGGCGCCGAACGATCCGCGCGGCAGCTCGAACTTGGTCCAGTCGTAGTAGAGGCCCCAGCTGCCGAACACTTTCACCGTGCCGTCACCCTTGACGTCGAACGCCGCGCCGAGACGGGGGGCGAGCTTCTCGCCAAACCCGAATTCGAACGCGTTCTCGAGGTAATCCGGGCGGAACGTCGGCACTTTCTCGTTCTCGGTGCGGAGACCGAGGTTGAGGGTGAGTCGGTTGCCCACCGTCCACTGGTCCTGGAGATAGAGCGAGTGGATGTTGTTGCCCGCCTGGTTGGTGATGCGGCGATCGTTCACCTCGTAGTAGCCGTAGGTGCCGGTGCCGGTCTGGCCGGCGAACGTGAACGAACTGCCCCAGAAGATGTTGACGTAACCGCCCGGGTAGTGCGAGTCGATGTCGTTG
>DATMDI010000559.1:0-6376 GCA_035557875.1 Vicinamibacterales bacterium | reverse complement strand
CGCCCTGCTGACCGCCGACAACGTGAGCACCTTCCGGTTCGTCGTGAAGAACGTCGCGAGCCGCAACGGCCTGCACGCCACGTTCATGCCCAAGCCGATCTTCGGCATCAACGGCAGCGGCATGCACACCCATCAGTCGCTCTTCTCGCGCGGCCGTAACCTGTTCTACGACGAGAAGGCGGAACGTCAGTTGAGCGCGTCGTGCCTGCACTACGTGGGCGGGTTGCTGAGACACGCCAAGGCGTTCTGCGCCGTGACCAACCCGCTCGTCAATTCGTACAAGCGGCTCGTCCCCGGATACGAAGCGCCCACCGCGATTGCCTGGTCCGAGCGCAATCGCAGCCCGCTCATCCGCGTGCCCGTCGGACGCGGTCCGAAGACGCGCATCGAGCTGCGCATGCCCGACCCGTCCTGCAATCCCTACCTGGCGTTGACGGTGATGCTGCGCGCAGGGCTGGACGGTCTGGAACGCCAGCTCGATCCCGGCCCGCCGGTGAACAAGAACATCTACAAGATGAGTCACCGCGAGCGGCGGCACCTCCGGATCGACGAGCTGCCGGGCAACTTGAGCGAAGCGCTCGACGAACTGGAGAAGAGCGCGCTGATGAAGGACGCGCTGGGCGAGCACATCTTCGACCACTTCGTCACCGCCAAGCGTTCCGAGTGGGACAGCTACATCCGCCAGGTCTCGGCGTGGGAGATCGAGAGGTATCTGAATACGTACTGACGGGTGGGACGGGTGGGACAGGTGGGACAGGTGGGTAAGAGCACTCGACGCGGTTGACGCCACAGCTGGTCAAGAGGTTTTGGCCCACCAGTCCCACCTGTCCTACCCGTCCTACCAGTCCTGCCCCCTCGAGGTGACGCACTCATCCGCGTCGAGTGTTCAACGCGGTGAAATGGGCGTGAATTCGAGGACTCGAGCCGGGCACGCTCTTTGATTGTCTGGTCTGCGGTCGCGCCGGACCACCGGGATGCGTAACCTTCAGGCAGGCGCTGGCATCGCCGCGTCCCGGACGTACCTTCGCGGTCCGAGCGCGACCATTGAAGTATCCGCCGCTTCGTCTTCGCCCCAAGACGTGAGGAGTGAGCATGATGACGAGAACATCCACGATTGCGCTGGCGCTCGTGAGCGCGCTGTGGCTGACGGGATGCGCGTCCGGGGTTCGCATCGCCGAGATCAAAACTGATCCCGGCCGGTTCGACGACAAGACCGTGGCGGTCACGGGCACGGTCACCAGCAGCTATGGTCTGCCGCTTGTACCGTTTCAGCTTTACAACATCGACGACGGCACCGGCGAGATCTCCGTCGTCTCGCGCACGTCTCGCAGCGTGCCGGCAAAGGGCGCGCGCGTACAGGTGAAAGGCAAGGTGGGCGAGGTGGCGTCGTTCGGCAGCCGCAGCGTCGGCCTGCACATCGAAGAGCAGAGCCGCAAGAGCGAGGACTGAACAGCCTTCAGCCTCTGGCCTTTAGCCTCTGGCAGGAACCTTTCCGGAAAGAAGCGTAGTACCGAGAGGCAAAAGGCCAGAGGCCAAACGCTATCCCTTGACGCGCACGACGACCACGGTCATGTCGTCGGTCTGCGCGGCGCCGCCGCGAAACTCCATCACGGCGTCGAACATCGCGTCCACGATCACCCGTGCCGAATCGTCGCGATGCCGTGCCACGACTTCGCACGCACGGCGGGCGCCAAACTCCGACCCGCGCTCGTCGGACGACTCGAAGATGCCGTCGGTGCAGAACACCAGCACGTCGTTCGGGCGCATCTCCAGTTCGATTTCGTCATAGGTCACGCCGGCAAACGACCCGAGCGGCACGCCCGGCAGCTCGATCTGCGAGCAGCTGTCCCCGGAACAGAGGATGGGATATGGCAGACCCGAGTTGGCGAGCGTCACGATCCGGCGGGTGAAGTCGAAGAACGCGTAGCAGAGCGTGCAGTAGTACTCCTCGAGCTGCCGCTCGTGCAGGATCGTGTTCATCGCCTGCAGCACGCCCGAGACACGGAACAGCTCCGGCGAGAAGCGGCGGCGCATCGTGCGCGAGCGCACCAGCTCGGCGACGAAGCCGCCGTAGAGCGCGGCGGGGGCTCCCTTGCCCGACACGTCGCCCACGGCGACCGCCAGCACGGTCGGATCGGGCATGAGGAAATCGTAGAGATCGCCCCCGAGCTCGCGCGCCGGCTCGATGCGCGCGGCCACGTCCACGTCGTCGAGCGGGCGCGGCAGCTCGGTCGGCAGCAGCGCCATCTGCACGCGCTGGGCGAAGCGCAACTCCTTCTCGATCCGCTCCTCGTTGCGCCGTACTTCCTCGTAGAGGCGGGCGTTCTCGATCGCCACCGCCGCCTGGCTCGCGAGCAGCGTCAGCAGCTCCTTGTGTTCCTTGGTGAACGCGTCGAGCTCCGGGCTCTCGAGATCGAACACGCCGATGCAGCGATCCTTGGTGAGCATCGGAATCACGAGCTCGGACCGTGCGTCGTCCACGAGATTGATGTAGCGGGGATCCTGCGACACGTCGGAGACGAGCACCGCCTCGCGGTGAAGAGCGGACCACCCGACCAGGCCTTCCCCGAGGCGCACGTGCTTCGACTCGGCGCCCTTGCCGTAGCGGACGGCGAGCTTCATCTCGAGTTCCTGATTCGCCTCGTTGAGCAGCAGGATGCCGAACGTCCGGTAGTCGACCAGCCGCTTGGTGAGGCTGGCAATACGCGTGAGCAGCGCATCGAGGTCGAGGATCGAGGACATCTCGCGGCCGATCTCGGCCAGCGTCTCGAGCGTGTCCACATACTGGCGCTCCGAGCGGAAGAGCCGTGCGTTTTCGATCGCCACGGCGACGTGCGCGGCAAACTGCCGCAGCAGCGCCTCGTCCTGATCGGTGAACGCGCCTTCGACCTCGTTGAGCAGGTTGAGCGCCCCGATGACGCGACCCTTGCGCCGCATCGGCACGGCGAGTTGCGACAGCATGTTGCGCAGCGGACCCATGTAGCGCGGCTCCTGGCGGATGTCGTTGACCAGGATCGGGCGGCCCTCCTCGACGGCGGCCCCGACGACCCCCTGCCCGACACGCAGCCGCATGTTGAGCAGGGCCGCGTCCGGGTAGCCCACCGCGTAGGCGATGCGCAGCTCCTGCCGCTTCTCGTCGAGCAGGTACACGGAGAAGGCGCTGAACTTCGTGAGCCGGGCGATCAGCTGTGGAATCTTGGCCAGCAGCTCTTCGAGATCGAGCACGGCGGTGATCTCGCGTCCGAGGTCGAAGAGCGTGGAGAGCAGCTCCGATTCGGTCGCGGGGCGGGCGGCGCCACGGCTATCCGCCGCGCCGGGTGCGGGTTCGTTCATCTACGGGAGGAATTATACTGGCCGGGTCGATGCCGCCGTTGACGCTACCGCTCGAATACGCCGCGATTGCACGGATTCTGCCGCACCGCTATCCGTTTCTGCTCGTGGACCGCATCACCGAGCTCGAACCGGATCGCCGGATCGTCGGGATCAAGAACGTGTCGCACGACGAGAGCTACCTCTCGTATTCGCCTGGCGAACCGCCATCGATACCACCGACGATTCTCACCGAGTGCATCGCCCAGGTGGGTGCCATCCTCATCCTGTCGAAGCCCGAGAACGAGGGAAAGTTGATCCTCTTCCGCGGCATGGAACGCGTCCGCTTCCGCCGTCCGGTCCACGCGGGAAGCATGGTCGAGATCGAGGCGCGGGTGAAGCGGTTGCGCAGCCGGATGGGACAGCTCGAAGGGTTTGCCCGCGTGGACGGCCAGGTGGTGGTGGACGGCGCGATGACCTTCGCGCTCGAGTAGCCGAGGTTTCAGCCGGCCCGCAAGGCGGGGCTGGAGCCCCGCCCTCCGTCTTGCAGCTGCTTCCGCAGCTCCGCGTTCTTCAGCGACGCGGCCAGCAGCGCCACGGCGGTCGTGAGCACGCCGCGGTGGTGTGCGGTCAGCGCCGGCTCCGACGCGGCACCGAGAACGCACACCGGCGTATCGGCGATCACCACGGGAAAGCACTCGTCATCGGATGGCAGGCGCACCTGCAGCCCGCCTTCGCCCATGGCCCGCCGCGCCGCTCGCTCCCGATCGGCCGGCGCCGTGTCGCCGACGGTCATCAGCGGCTCCCAGGCTCCCGCGGCGCGGATCATCACCCAGGCACGACGGTTGGGCATCAGCAGCGGGACGTGCGTCCCGGCCGCCGCGGCCACGGACTCGAGCTCGGGAGCGCGCGTGAGCGCGTCCGCGAAGTCGACCAGACGCGACGTTTCCTCGACCTGCTCCATCGCCTCCTTCGAGGCGATCGCGGCGCCCGTCGCCACGCCGCTCAATTGGCGGCGCTGGCGCCACTGGTAGATGCCGAAGACCGTGGCCGCGACGAGTGCGGCCGTCAGTAACATGCCGGGCTCCACATGCAGTGAATCGGCGGCGTGGCCAGCCGCTGCAGGTCGGAATCCCGTCTGTCCGGGCGCCCGGCAGATCGGTTACGATGGCGCCGATGACCTCAGTACTGCACAAACTCGCCACCCGGGCGCTGTGCGCCGTCACGGTCGCCGCGTTCACGCTTCCGCTGCCGGCGTTCGCGCAGCACGAACACGGCGCGCCCGCGGCGGCCTCGCGCGCGACGCTGGCCAAGGTCGCGCCGCCCAAGGGCGCGGTCGGACCGTTGCCGCCGCTCCCGCGCGTGCCGTTCGCACCGGCGCGGCCGATGCCGGTGGTGCAGGAGGTGTTCGAGTTCGCGGCGCGCCATCCCGAAGTGCTGGCGTACGTGCCCTGCTATTGCGGCTGCGAGCAGCTGGGACACCAGGGCAACCACGACTGCTTCGTGAAGTCGCGAGCGGCCAGCGGCAGCGTCACCGAGTGGGAGGCGCACGGCATCGGCTGCGCGATCTGCATCGACGTAGGGCGCGAGGCCATGCTGCTGTTCAACTCGGGTGCGTCGGTCACGGCAATCCGAACTGCGATCGAGAAGCGCTACGGCGGCAACTTCCCGTCATCGACGCCGACGCCGCGCCCGCCCGCGACGCCAGCCTCGAAGCCCGCCTCGCCCGCGAAAAAGGCCGCGCCATCGCGATAGACACCCGGCGGGAGGAGGCCTTCGGGCGTCTGCTCGACGTCATTCACGAAGGTGTGTTCGTGGGGACGGTCTGTCCCCACGGCGCCGACGACGGCGCCACAATCGTCGCCAATTCTGCGCTCAAACAGCTGTTCGGCCACGCGGCGGACGCCGACTTCGCGCCGTTGGCACCCGGCCGCTTCGCCGAGCCGCACGCGCGTACCGCCTTCCTCGATCGCCTGGCCAGCGAAGGCGCGGTGTCGAGCTATCCGGTGCGGATGCTGCGTATCGACGCCGCGGTCATCGTCGTCGAGATCACGGCGCGAGCCGAAGTGGACCGCCAGCGCGGCACCGTACGGGTGGAGGCGCTCTTCCGCGACGTCACGGAGCAACGGCGTCTCAAGGACCGCTCGAGGGATCTCTACCAGCAGCTGCTTCAAGCCGAGAAGCTGGCAGTCCTCGGCCAGACCATCTCGCAGGTCGCGCACGAACTGAACAACCCGCTGGCGACTATCCTCAGCTGGGGCGAGCGCTTGCAGGAACAGCCGCTCGACGCCACCTCGAAGCGCGGCGCCGACGCCATCGTCGCCGCCACCGAGCGCGCCACGCGCATCGTCCGCGATCTGCTCACGTACGCCAAGCCGCGGCCGTCGACACGCTCCATGATCGACCTGAACCACGTGGTGCGCGAAACGCTCGAACTGCGCGCCGACGAACAGGCGGCCAACAGCATCGACGCGGTTACCGCGCTGGCATCCGGACTGCCGCCGGTGTTCGCCGACGCCCACCGCATCCAGCAGGTGCTGCTCAACCTGATGAACAACGCCGAACAGGCGATGGTGGGTGCCCACGGCCGGGGATCGCTCGTGGTCCGCACCTGGCACGACGCGTCGGTCAACACCGTATCGTTCGAGGTCAGCGACGACGGGCCCGGGCTCGCGCCCGAGATCCGGGCCCGGATTTTCGATGCGTTCTTCACCACGAAGCCGGTGGGCGAAGGCACAGGACTCGGCCTGGCCGTGGCCTACAACATCGTGAAGGATCACGGCGGCCGCATCCGCGTGGACTCGGAGCCGGGCCGCGGCACGTCGTTCGTGGTCGATCTGCCGGTGACGGCCACCACTGGGCCGGCAGCCGCGCCGCCGGTCGCGCCAACACCGGGCGACGTACTGCGCGGCGCATCGGTACTGGTGGTCGAAGACGAGGAGGCGCTCGCCAGCGCCATCGGCGAGGCGTTGCAGGACGCGGGAATGAAGGTGGACATTGCGGGCGACGGCGAGGACGCCCTCGCCCGCGTACGTGGGGGCCGCTACGATACGGTCATCTGCGATCT
>DATMDI010000558.1:0-12335 GCA_035557875.1 Vicinamibacterales bacterium | reverse complement strand
CTCGCTCGGCGAGATCTCGGGCGCGATCAACACGCTCGGCGACGTCCAGAACTCGGTCGGTATCCTGCAGAACCGCCTGACCTTCGCCATCTCGCTGGCGCAGTCGCAGGTGGTCAACAAGAAGGCCGCCGAGAGCCGCATCCGCGACGCCAACATCGCGGAGGAGTCGGCGAACCTCACGCGTTACAACATCCTGAACCAGTCCGGTATCGCCGCTCTGGCCCAGGCCAACCAGACCAGCGCGGCGGTCCTCTCGCTCCTGCGGTAAATCCGTAACCGCGACTCGGGTTCCAAAGGCCGGGAGAGGCGACTCTCCCGGCCGTCTCTCCCCCCTTTGGCCCGGATTTCGCTAGCTGTGTCCTTCTAAGGGGAGCCACGTATGCCGTCAGTCACTCTCAGCGGCTTCAACAATATCGACTTCAGCGCCATCCTCGAGGCCGTCATGGTCCAGGAGCGGCAGCCGTTCAACGCGCTCGGCACCAAGAAAGCCGTGCTGCAGCAGCAGAACACCCAGCTTGGCGCCCTCGCCGGCAAGCTGTCGTCCCTACAGAGCGCCGCCGCCCGGCTCTCGTCCCCTGACGCGCTGTCGTCGACGACCGCGGTGTCGAGCGATCCGGCCACTGTCGGAGTGTCGACATCCAACGGCTCGACCGCGGGGGTCTACGACGTCGTGGTCAACCAGCGCGCCCGCGCGCAGGTAACGGCCTCCACCAGCACCGCCGCCGCGGACACCGTCGTCACGACCGGTGGCACGCTGAGCCTGCTCGTAGGTGCACAGCCGCCCGTGAACATCGTGGCCGGCGGCAGCATGACGCTGCGGCAACTGGCCGACGCCATCAACGAGGCCGAGGCCGGAGTGTCCGCCTCGGTCGTGCAGGTCACGCCGGGCAACTACCGCCTCGTGCTGACCGCCAACCAGACCGGCGTCGAGAACGGCTTCACCTTCACCAGCACACTCGGCAACGGCATCACCTTTGGCGGCGCCGACGGCACCTACGGCCAGGCCGGCGACGGCAACGCCGTGGACGCGAAGGACGCCGAGGTGACCGTCAACAACGTGCAGGCGACCAGCAGCACCAACACTCTCACCGACGTCGTGCCGGGCGTGACGCTGACGCTCAACGACGAAAACGAAGACAAGGTCGTCCGCGTCACCGTGAGCCGCGACCCCGAGGGGCTGCGCAAGCAGGTGGACGGTTTCGTCAAGGCCTACAACGATCTCGTCGGCTGGGTGAACGATCAGCGCACTGCCTCCACCGAAGGCAAGACCAGCGTGGGGCGCGAAACCGTGGTCCGCGGCCTCCACAGCGATCTGCGCGCAGCCATTCTCGGCCAGCACGGCAGCGGCGGCATCACCCGGCTCGCGGCCGTCGGCATCGGCTTCGATCGCAGCGGGATGATGACGGTGAACGCCAGCGTGTTCGAAAAGGCGGTGAAGGACGACCCCACCGCCGTCACGGAGCTGTTTGCCGGCGCCAGCGACGGCGCCACCGACGGAGCCTTCGACGACCTGTCCGAGGTGATCTCCCGCTACACGGACGCAGGCGGGCTGGTGCGCACCGCGCAGGAGCGCCTCGAGAGCCAGGTCAAGCAGATCTCCGGCCGCATGGACGTCCTGGACGCCCAGCTCGCTTTGCGCCACAACGCGCTGCAGGCGGAGTTCATTGCCGCCGATCAAGCGATGCAGCGCCTCAACAGTCAGGTCAACTCCCTGTCCTCGCTCGGTGGGCAATACCGACTCTTCTGATATGAACACGCACGGCTCTCCCGCGTCCTCGATGTCGCCCGCGTCGCGCGGTGCGCTGGCGTACCGCACCGTCGACGCGCAGTCGCGTTCCCCGCTCGAGCTCGTGGTCATGCTCTACGACGGGGGCATCCGCTTCGTCAGCGAGGCACGTGACGCGGACGAACGCAAGGACCTGATCGCGCGGGCCGTTGCTGTTTCCAAGTCGCTGGCCATCGTCGGCGAACTGCGCAGCACGCTCAACCTGGAGGAGGGCGCCGAGCTGGCACTCGAGCTCGACCGCCTCTACGACTACATGATGGGCCGCCTGCTCGACGTGACGACCAAGCGCGACACGAGCGGGCTGGAGGAAGTGCAGCGCCTCCTCACCACGCTCCGCGAGGGGTGGGCGCAGGTGACCGCCGCGCAATCGCCGCCACGACCATGACCGCCGCCGATCTCGACGAGGTGCTGCTCGAGTATCGAGCCGGGCTGGAGGCCGAAATGAAGCTTCTCCACCGGCTCGAGCGGCTCGACACCAGCCGGCACGACGCCGCGTCCCACGAGGGCGTGATCGAGCTGGCCGCCCTCGCCGACGAACGGGACAAGGTCATGGCCGCCCTGGTGGCGATTGAGCACACGCTGAAGCCGCTGCGGGTGCAGCTCGCGGAGGCCAGGACCACACTACACGACGACGCGGCGTTTCAGGCCGTGGCGGCGCTCCACCAACGCGCGGCCGATCTGGTGGCCCGCATCGTGACCACCGACAGCCGGTCGCTGCAAGCCCTCAAGGACGCCGAGGACGCCCGCCGCTTCGCCGCCGAAGCGATGGAGAAGGGCGAATCGACGCTGGCCGCCTACCGCCGCGTGGTGGCGCCGCCGCTCGACGGCGCGCGCATCGTCAACCGGCGCGGCTGAGATCACTCGCCGTCGTTGGTGTGTAATACCGATGCGGATCCTTCACGTCTCCACGTTCCTGCAGGGCGGCGCCGGGCGAATCATCGCCGCCCTGGCGATCGCCCAGCGGCGGGCCGGGCACGACGTCATCGTCGTGGCCGACAGCGGCCGGCACGCCGGCTATGAGTCCTATCCCGAATACATCGCGCAGCTCGCCGCCGCTGACGTGGCCTTCGACACGGTGACGTCGACATTCACTCGGGACATCGCCCTCAACCTACGGGCGGTCCGCGAGCTGAAAACTCTGCTGGGAACGCAGGCCATCGACCTGGCGCACACCCACGCCGCGGTCCCAACGCTCGTGGCCCGCCTGGCGCTCGGTCGTGGCTGCGCCCCACTGGTGCAGACGATGCACGGCTGGGGCATCCGAAAGACGCCTGAGCAGGCCGCGACGGATGTCACGCTGCTCGGCCTCGCCGACGCGGTCGTCACACCGTCGGTCGCCGCCCGGGACATGCTGCAGGCACTCGGTCTCGCAGCCTCTGTTCGCGTGATTCCCTACGGGCTGGACGAGATCGCGAGCGACGCACGCCCAGACCCGGATGTCGCCGCACTCTTCGAACGGCTCCGGGCGGACGGTTCCGCCATCGCCCTCTGCATTGGAACCCTCGGCGACCGCAAGAATCAGGCGCTGCTGGTCAAGGCGCTGCCGCTCGTCGACGGCGTGACCGCGATCTTCATCGGCGACGGGGACACGGCGCCGTTGCGCGCGCTGGCCGCCGACCTCCGCGTCACGGGACGCGTACACGTCCTCGGCCGTCTCGCCGACGCCAGCCGGTATCTTCCCCTGGCGGATGTCCTCGTGCTGCCATCGATGAACGAGGGGCTGCCGATCGTCGTGCTGGAAGCCCTGCGCGCTGGAGTACCGGTCGTCGGAAGCGCGATTCCGGAAATTGCCGAGGCGGTAGACGAGGGGCGCACCGGGTTCCTGTTTGCCCCCGCCGATGCCGTCGAGCTGACGGCGGCGCTCGGGAAAGCGATCGTGGCGGCGCGGCGCGCCAGCCTGCGCATGCACGCACGACAGCGCTTCGAGACGCAGTACCGCGCCGAGCGGATGATTGCGGACTACGACCGGCTCTACGCCGAGCTGCGCCCGGCTATGCGGGCGCACGGGTGAAGCAAATCACCCGCTCAGTCGTCGAGTGGTTCGACGGCCAATCCCAAGGCGCTCAGTGCTGCACGTCGACAGGCAGCCGGTAGGCCGGCTCGTCGTCGAGGCAGGCCTCGAAGGGCGTGCCCCGGAGCACGGCGCTCACATCCTCGAAGTTCTCGATCGTCTGGTCGAGCGGCAAGGACGACAGCCTGGTAAACGTGGGCTGGTTGCTGAAAGCGTTCGGAACCTCGAACCAGGCTGCGAGGTCGGCAAGGGCCTTGTCGTCGAGCGTACCGCGTGCGTCCGGAAAGAGGTCTGCGTAGTCGATGCGCTTGTAGAAGGCATAGCCGTCGAACGCCGTGGCCACGAGGTCGTCCTCGACGGCCCAGGCCGTCATTTTCTTCAGAGCCCACTGCGGCGCCAACGAAAAGCGCGTGTCGGCCGGTGGCTGACCATCGGTGCTGTGGAAACGGCGGGACTCGAACGCCTTCAGCATTGAGACCAGACAGCGAAGCAGGTTTCGCCGTGTCAGGTGCAGTATGCCGATCCCTTGCGACTGGAGCAGCGTGAAGAGCGTCGGCTCGGCCATCTCACGCCAGGCGTCCGTGACGTGGTGGGTGCTGTTGTATTTGACGTCGAGCACGATGCGGCTCTTCGACGTCAACTTGCGCAGATACGCCAGATACGCCGCGAACGTCTCGGCGTGCCGGTCCGGGAACATCTTCCGGATGTCACCGGCACAGTACTGCTCGAGAAAGGTGAAGTAGTTGCCAAACCTGGCCGGCACGTCCACATCGAGCTGCGTCGCGACCTTGAAGACCTCGTCGAAGCAATAGATCTCCGGGTGCGTTTGCAGCACGGAGCGCAGCGCGTTGGTGCCGCTGCGCTGCCTCGCCAGCAACACAGTGAACTCGGAACCAGGGCTCATCACGCAACCAGAACCGAGCGCAGACGCGCCTCCAGCGCGGCTTGCACGGGGGCACACGCCGGTGGGAGCGCCGCGGTCTCCATGCAGATGTCCTGCTCCCAGGGCATCTCGAGCAGTGCCAACGCCATTGGAGTCAGCAGCGACGGGTCTTCCGGCAGCTGGACCGCGGCGATGGACGCCCAGCGGTCGAAGGCCTTGACCTTGTTGAACGGCCACTTGTGAAACAGCCAGCGCGGACCGTAGGTCTGGAACTGCGGATGCTGGATGGGAAGGTCCACGTCGTGCAGGATCACCCACGACCCCGGCGTCGCGAACGCCGTTGCCTGGAGCACGTCCAGCAGCGGATACGGATGCGAATGGTTGGCGTCGATGAAGGTCAGGTCAACGCTGCCGGCGGGCAATACGCGGCTCAGTGCCCGCGCATCGTCCTCGAATGCCGTGTGCCACTGGGCGCGCGAGGTCGGATACATCTCACGGCAGGCCTGCCCAGTCCGGTACGTCTCATCGAAGTAGCACGTCGGTCTGACGTCGCACGAGTACAGCGAACGGCGCTCCGCGGCCGGCAACAGGTCGAGAGCGTGGAGGATGACCGCGGACGAGACCCCGGACGCCACGCCGACTTCGGCCACCGTCTCAGGCTGCAGGGCGCAAATCATCTCGTGAATGAATGTGGCGTCGCTACCGCTGACGTGCCCGGTGGCCCACAACGGCGGCTGATACATCTCGCGCAGCTTGTCGGGGTCTGCCACAGTCGGACCAAATCGACTACGCACACGCGCGGTCGTCGTCGCTTCAGGCACAGGTGGCGAGTCGCGATAGAGCAGCACGTGTTCGACGGGCACATCGCTCAGGCGCGCGTACATCTCGTGCTCGAATTCGCGGGACGAATAGACGATGGCATCGGCCATCTCGCTGCGGAACTGGTCCGGGGTCACGCACGGCTTGCCGAGGAACGGCCCGGCGGCCTGACGATCGATGAAGCCCTCCACGTACGGCCCGAGCTTCGGGCAGAGCGCGAGCAGCATCCGCGTGTGCTGGCCGGCGCCATAGATGAACACCCGTGGCGCGGAACTGCGCCAACGCGCCAGCACCTCCAGGACACGGGCACGCACCTGAGCGAAGTCGCGCACGTAGGGGTCGGTTTCGGTCTCCGGATTGAGGCCCGCGAAGGCGGCCAGCAGATCATCGGGGGTCGAGGTGAGCCGGTCGTACAGCGCCCGCCCCACCGTCTCGTAACCGACAGTGTCGTGCGCGATGGTCGTGTCCTGGCCGCCGCTTCGGCCGGTCGCACCCTGATCTGCCCGCGCCAGGAACGTCATGCGTTCGCTCGCCAGCGCGTACTTCAACGTCCAACCCAGATCGAAGTCGGCTGGCATCTGCGTATGGAACTGGCGCAGCACGGCCTCGAGCTCCGCGTGGCCGCGGACCAGAAGCGCGCCGGGGGTGACGGTGTAGAGCGAGGTTGGAATCACGCTCAGCGACAGCCCGCGGCAGGCAACAGCCGCATACGCGGGCCAGAACGCGAACGCGTCGTTGACGACTGCGTCGCGCAGCGCGTCGAACGCGCTCGGGCGTGCGGCGAAGCAGGGGCCGCCGAACTTGTTCTGCTTCCAGCCGATCTCGAGCGACCCGCCGTAGGGGGCGACGATTCGAACCGTGGTCTCGTTGTCCTGACGGGTGAAGTACGACGTCACGACGTCGGTGCCAGGCTGATGGAGCGCCGTCAGATACTGGTCGACACACCCGGCAGCGGGTTTCACCCGGGTGTCGACGAACAGCGCCGCCACCGAGCCAGGGCTTGCCCTCCAATTCTCGAAGCGGACCCACCGGGCCGCACGGGTCGCCGGGTCGGCGCTGGTGATCTGCGCGCGGACCTCAGCCAGCTCGTTGTCGTCGGCGGCGTTGGTGACAACCACCTGAAACGACCGCCGTGTCGTCGAGGCGACGGGCGCCACCGGCTCGGCGAGCATGCTGCGTACGAACTCGACATGCGCCGCGTTGGCGGTCGCCACGTCGAAGCCGGAGCGATAGTCCACGTCGAGACGTCCGTCGCGGCAGATCCGGCGGATGACGGACGCAAGCCCATGCTCCGTCGGCAGCGCCAACTGATGCTGGTTGGCCGCGCCCACGATCTCGGGAATGCCACCGATGTTCGTCGACACGAAAGGAATGCGCCGCGTGTGCAGCTCGATGACCGCGTACGGCAAGTTGTCCACGAGGCTGGGCGCCACGACCAGCATGTTCGTCTGTCGCGTCAGCCAGTCCTGGGCCTCGAACGATCCGAGACCGCCGATGACCTCCCACTCGAGCCCCGGAATCTTGGCCATGTGCTCGGCGATGAACTCCTCACTGGGCCGCCCTTCGACGTTCGACGGCTTGCCGAGGAACGTCACACGCTCGACGTGCTGCCGCAGCTCGTGATCCTCCACGAGCGCGCGACAGAAGAGGTGCACGCCCTTGCGGGTCTCGAGTCGACCGAAGAACACGAGGTGACGGAACGGGCCCGCGTGCGTGATCGCCTCGGGTGTCTTCGCGAGCGTCGGGTCATAGCAGTACGGAATGACGGCCGCCGGCGCCGGAATTCGCCACCGCGCTGCCGCCCACTGCGCCATGTGACCGGACGGGGCGATGAGGCGGTCGGCGAGCCGCGCGCTCTCCTTTTCGAGGTAGTCCACCGCCATGTCCCAGAGCCCGGTCGGCAGCCGCTTCATGCCTTCGTAAATCCACTGCCGGCACGAGTGCATGGTCGTCGCCGCCCGCGTTCCGCTGAGCGCCACGCCGCTGCGGCGCGCCTGTAACGCGCGAACGCCATGGCCGAGGAATTCCTGGAAGAGGACGAGATCGAACTGCCGCCGCTGCAGCCAGGCCAGCACCTGCTCTGACGTGCGCTCCTGCGCGCACACCTGTTCGTAGGGCGCCAGACGCGCGAGGTCCGCCGTGGCGGTTCTGCGAACCAGATCCTCATAGCGGAACGGTGCCGTGGCGGCGAAGTGCTCTTCCCAGTGCTCGGGCGTCTCCCGCTCGGTCGGCCCCGTGTAGAGCACGGTGACTTCGTAGCCGGCCTGTCCGAGAATGACTGCTTCCCAGTAGCAGGCGGTGCCCACCCCACCGTTGGGAAAAGGGCCGATGAACTCGGGCGACACAATGCAGATGCGTGGTTTCGACATGCGGCCTCGAGCTCTCCTGTGAAACGGCTGCGTCCGGGACATCCCTGGCGAACCTGCCGGGAATGTCGCAAGCGATGTGCCAGCGCACGCAGCGGCCAGAGAGATGGGGATAGGATGCGAATCGGCCCGCGTGACGCGGCGAAATGCTGTCGGCCGACCGACGAGGGTCGGCGGACCGACACCCGGTCCGCAGCGGGTGCTACCGGGGCTTCGCGCTCGAAGCGGCCTCGAGCCGCTCGCGGATGTCGGCTGCGGTGACCCTACTGGCCGTGAACTCGATCCACCGCCCGACCTGCGCGGCCGCTCGCGGCGCGTCGATGTTGGCGAGGAGCCAGTCGACCCCAGTCGCAACCTCAGCGCCCAACCTGAGACCGGACTCGTAAGCGGCCCGTATAACATCGCGCACCCCGCCCAGCGCCGGGGTGTCGGCCAATGCGTCGTCGAGCGTGGACTGGACGATGCGGCCACCATGAAGAATGCCCGCGCTGGTCACGTTGATGAAGCGTCGCGTGCCGTCGCCGGCGGTCTGTTCAACCAGCCAGTCCCGGAAGGACGCGAGGTGAGCCGACGTCACGACAGGGGCGCCGTGGATGTCGGCGCGTCGGAGGCTGTTGATGGGACGCTCGAAGTACTCATCGACCAGCTGTTCCCATGTGCACCCGTAGTGCGTCATCGCGTCGCGCCACAGGGCATCGTAAATGGTGTTGGCGCAATAGGGCCGGCGTACGGGAAAGGACAGATCGAGTCCAGCAAAGATGATCGGATCGCTCCCCATGCGACGAGCGAGATCGAACGCCGACGTGACCACCGATCCCCAGGTCTGCAACAGGCCCCGGTCACATCCCAGCGTCCTGAGCCACGGCCACGGCTGGTGGTCGCTCACCTTGAACGTGAAGATCCGCCCGGCGAATCGCTCGAAGACGGACGGATGGAGACTGCCCTCCGCGGCGAGCCAGATGTCGTCCAACCCCTCCACGCCGGTCAGATGCTGCGCGTTGAGGGGTGAAGGGTCGACGGCGACCATGATGTGCGGGCGCACCCCGCCCGCGAGCAGCGGCCGGAGCGTCGTGTCGGCCGCGACGATGACCGCGTGGTCCTGCAGTGCCACCAGCGCGGGCAGGTTGTCGTCCAGCGACGGGCCCGCTCCAACGATCACGGCGGGCCGGCCGGCGAACGCCCCGTCGAGCGCCGCCACATTGCTCTCGCGCGCGATCGCCGGGAGGTTGCTCAGCGACTGCAGCAGGTACGGGCCCGCGAATCGCTTCCGGGCGCTGGCGTTCTTCTCCGCCTCGGAGATGAGCCGCTCGGCGACGGCGCGCGCGGCAGCCACGTCGTCTGGGCGATGATGCGCCAACTGAGGGCTCACGAGCAGCTGCGGCGGCTCGGATACGTCCACCGACCTGGCGCAATGCGCCGCGCCGCCGTAGTCGGGTCCGGTGAGCAATCGGAGGCTTCCCTGCTCGATCCAGCGGGTCCAGTCACGGCGTGCGAGCATGAGAAGGGCCACGCCAGGATCGGGCTCGATGGCGACGACGCGTGTCGGCGCACCGACACCTTCGATCTGGTCCAGCACGGCGCCAAGGGCAGGCCCGATGACCAACAACTGTTTCGGGAACTGCGCGACGACCGGTCCTTGGAGCGGGACCCAGGTGCCAATCGACGTCGAGAGTTCAAGGCGCAGGCCCGCGGCGTCATCGGGAATCGCGCGCACGCGGTCGGGATCGAGCCCCGTCAGCGTGGGGCGGCGCCCCTGAACGCGATCCAGCGCGGCGAGGTTGGCCGAGAGTATGGACTCGCTGAACACGGTAGTTGGATGGGAGCAAGCGCCGTACCGGTACGAGCCGCGACGAGCTGCACAGGACTTTCCGGGGCGGTCGTCGACGCAGAGGGCGAGGACTAGCGCAACTCGCGCCGGGCGGCGATGAAGCTGGCGCAGAAACGGAACCCGCGCCGGGCATAGAGCGTCCGGGCAGCGCTCGCGCCCTCCTCCACGAGCAGCGTCGTGCGCGAGCGCCCCGCCGCGTACGCCATTCCCAGCGCCCGCTCGAGCAGCTTCCCGGCGAGGCCCCGCCCGCGGTAATCGGGATGCACCGCCACTTGCGCCACGTGGGCCACGCCGGGGCCGAGGGCCGTCATCATCACCAGCGCCGCCATCCGTCCGCCGTCGTCGCGCATCACGCGCGTGGCGGTACGGTCGAAACGACCGCAGCCGGGGTACGCCACGAGGTTGTGCACGTAACGCCGCCACTCCTGTGGCAGGCCATGGGCCGCGAAGTAACGCCCGTTCGAGCCATAGGCGGCGCGGAGCAGCGCGGCCGCGTCTGTTTCGTCGCCGTCACGCCACGGCTCGGCACCGTCGGGGCGGAACGGATCGAGCGCCGGCGCGGTACGCGACAAGTACTGATAGCGGGTGATCTCGAAGCCGTGCGCGGCCAGCGCGGCCTCGAGCCCCGGCGCGCGAGGGTACGCGAAGCAGGTCACGCACTCGGCCCGGCCGGCGGCTCGCGCGACCACCGAGTCGATCAGCGCGCGCGTGGCCGCGGGCGATTCGCCGACGAGGCTGCCCACCTGTGCGACGCGGTCGTCCACCAGGAAGTAGGTCCAGCCACAGATGGTGCCGCGATCGTCGACGGCGAGCAGCCCGGGCAGGCGCCCGGCCGCGCGTGCACCCTCCACTTCCGGCCACGCGTCGGACGTATCCCATCCGAGGTCGCGCAACCAGCGTTGGCGCTCGGCCTCGTACAGTGCCTCCACCGCCGGCGGCTCAGCGAACTGCCAATCGCGAATTCTCACGACTGTCTCAAACGCTCGGCGAGCACCGACAGATCGCCCTGCGGCGCCACCGCGGCGCGGTTGGCGGCACGGATCTCTTCGTAGATTTCTTCGCGGTGGACCGGGATGTCGGGCGGTGCGGTGATGCCGATGCGGACGCCGTCGCGTCCAACGCGCAGGATGCGGATCTCGATCCGGTCACCGATCCGGATGGCTTCGTGCCTCCGGCGCGTGAAGACCAGCACGGCTCACGCCCTGGGCGTCAGCACGTGTCGGATGGGGTACAGCCCGTCGTCGGGTAATACCTGCCGGCCGATCATGCGCTGGGGGTTGATGACGATGGGCGCGCGGAGGTTGGCGGTCAGCGTGCCGTCGGCCTCCGCGGAGATGATGGCGAACCACAGCAACGTGGTCGAGGCGTCGGCTCCGAGCGCGCGCAGGTCGCTCTGGCTCAAGCGGCAGCGGTACTCCGCCAGCGCCAGCCGCGGGTCTATGCCGACGAACGCCGCGGACGTCCCTTCGATCGACTCGAGGCGCTGCAGCGGCGCGATCGCCTCCGACGCGAGCAGCACGAACTGCCGGCAGGCCTCGAACCCGGGGATGCCGTCGGGGAAGGCGATCGCGTTGCGCGCGAGCCCCTCCCGGACGTCGGGCGACGGACCGTCCTGGTCAGCAGACACGGGGGCAGCGGCGCTTCGCATCGGTTATCACCCGAGGTAGTCGAACAGCGAGCGGCGGGTGCTGCGCGCCGTGGCACCGAGGGCGGCGTTGTAGGCGATCTCCGACTGCTGCAAGCCGGAAATGGCTTGAGCCATGTTGGCTTCCTCGAGCGACGCCACGCGCGCCTTGGCGGAGCGGCCGGCCTCCTCGAGCGTGGCGGTGTGGTCCATGATCGCGCGCAGGCTGCTGCCGACCGAGCTCTGCGCCTGACTGGCGCGATCGAACGCGCGCAGCAGATCGTGCGAGGCCGTTTGCAGCGCGGCGGAGTCGCCGGCCCGGGCGGCGGCGATCGCGTTTTCGAAGGTGGCGAACAGATCGGCCGGATCCGAGCCCTGCGCGATCGCCGAGCCGTCGAACGCGACCGTCACCGGACGGTTGCGGTCGATGTCCACGGACATCTCGCGCGTCGAGCCGGCGTACGGCTGCACGACGCCGTTGACGTCCTTGCTATAGGGGCGCACGGTGCCCGCGGCGCCGCCGAACACGTAGGTGCCGCGGAACGACGTGGTGAGGTCCTCGAGGATGGCGTCGCGGAACGAGGCCAGTTCCTGCGCGCCGTTCTCGAGCTGCACGGGAGTGGCCGCCGAGCCCTGCACGCCGAGAATCGCCGTGCGTGCCGCGGCCAGCTTGTCGATGATGTCCGACAGCAGCGTATCGGCCACCGCCAGGCGCGCCTCCGCCGAATCGCCCGACTGTGTGTACTGCTCGTAGGAGGCTTTGGCCGCCTTTTCGCTGATGACCGTGGCCGTAGCCGACGGATCGTCGCTCGGCACTCCCACCCGGATGCCGGTGGACACCTGGCGCTGGTACTTGATCATGCGCTCGGCGGCATTTTGAATCCCCTCGTAGCTGTCGCGCATCGACGCCGTGAATGTCAGTCGCATGAGTCTCTCCCCTACCGTCCGATGATCTGGAACAGCATCGACAGCGTCTCATCCACCGTGCCGAAAAAGCGCGCGTTGGCCTCGTAGGCAC
>DATMDI010000557.1:0-3017 GCA_035557875.1 Vicinamibacterales bacterium | reverse complement strand
ACGTGCGATCGCAACGTCCGACGCCGATCGACGAGGTGCGCAGCGGCCTGATCGTGTTCGAGCAGAGCCTCTGGGAGGCGCTGCCGTCGTACGTGCGCAGCCTCGACCGGGCGCTGCGGGCCAGCACCGGCCGCCCGCTGCCGATCGACGCGGCACCGGTGCGGTTCGGGTCGTGGATCGGCGGCGACCGGGACGGCAACCCGCACGTCACGCCCGATGTGACGCGCCGCGCGTGGCTGCTGGCGCGGTGGGTGGCGGCCGGGATGTACTTGCGCGACATCGAGCTGCTGCGCGACGAGCTGTCGATCGAGACGGCCACCGAGGAACTGCGCGGCCTCGTTCCTGGCAGCCAGGAGCCCTATCGCGAACTGCTTCGGACCGTGCGGCGCCGGCTGGCCGCGACGCGGGCGTGGGTGGAGGCGTGCCTCCGGGTGACGGACGTGCCGCCGCCGGACGCCGACGTCTACCTGGAGGCGGGCGACCTGTCCGACGCCTTGCTCGTGTGCTACCGCTCGCTCCAGGCGACGGGGCACGCGCGCATCGCCGACGGAAAGCTCACGGACGTGCTGCGGCGGGTGGCCGCGTTCGGCGTCACGCTCGCGCGCCTCGACATCCGGCAGGACTCGGCGCGCCATACCGCCGCGCTCGCCGCCATCACGTCGGCGCTCGGACTTGGCTCCTACGCCGAGTGGGACGAGGCCGCACGGCTGGCGTTCCTCGTCGGGGAGTTGCAGAGCCGCCGCCCGTTGATTCCCGACGATCTGGACGCCAATGCCGACGTGCGCGACGTGCTCGAGACGTTCCGGACGATTGCCGCCGCGCCGCCCGGCTCGCTCGGCGCCTACGTCATCACGATGACCCAGAGCGCGTCGGACGTGCTGGCCGTCGTGGTGCTGCAGCGGGCGCTGCGCGTCGCGTCGCCGCTGCGCGTGGTGCCGCTCTTCGAAACCTCGCGCGATCTGCAGCAGGCGGGCGCCATCGTCGACACACTGCTCGGCGAGCCGGCCTACCGCGACCGCATCGGGGGGCGTCAGGAAGTGATGATCGGCTACTCGGACTCGGCCAAGGACGTGGGACGCGTCACCGCCGGCTGGGAACTCTACAAGGCGCAAGAGGCGATTGTCGCGGTGTGCGCCCGCCATGGCGTGAGCGTAACCTTGTTTCACGGCCGCGGCGGCAGCGTCGGCCGTGGTGGCGGTCCGACGCACCTGGCCCTGCAGTCGCAGCCTCCCGGATCCATCGACGGCACGCTGCGCGTGACCGAACAGGGCGAGATGTTGCAGGCGCTCTTCGGGTTTCCTGAAATCGCCCTGCGTACGATGGAGGTCTACACCACCGGCACGCTCGAAGCGTGGCTCACCCCGGTCCGCGCCGCATCGGAGGCGTGGCGCGCGTGCATGGAACGCCTGTCCGAAGACGCGCGCGAGGACTACCGGCGCATCGTCTACGACGACCCGCGCTTCATCGACTATTTCCACGACTCGACGCCGGCGGCCGAGATCGGCGAGATGAACATCGGCAGCCGCCCGGCGCGGCGTGGTGGCGGGTCGAGCGTGGCGGGGCTGCGGGCGATACCGTGGCAGTTCGCCTGGACGCAGACGCGCCTCATGCTCGGCGCCTGGCTCGGGGTCGAAGAGGCGCTCGACCGCGCCGTCGGGCGCGGGGAGGCACCGCAGTTGGCGGCGATGTACAGGGAGTGGCCGGCGTTTCAGTCCGCGATCGATCTGATCGAGATGGTGCTCGCCAAGGCCGACGGGCGGATCGCGGCCGAATACGACCGGCGCCTGGTCCCGCCCGCGCTCCAGCCGCTCGGCGACGACCTTCGCGCGCGCCTGGCCCGGGCGATCGCGGCGGTGCGCGCGGTGTCGGGCCACAGCGACCTGCTCGAGGCGACACCGGTGATCCGGCGCTCGATCGACGTCCGGAACCCGTACGTGGATCCGTTGAATCTGGTCCAGGTGGAATTGCTGCGGCGGATGCGTGAACGGCCCGACCCGCGGGTCCACACGGCACTGATGGTGACGGTCAACGGCATCGCCGCCGGCATGCGAAATACGGGCTAGAAACCAACTTGGACAGCCGGTTTAGGGCTTTGCTTTTTAAGGGTCGGGCGAGATAATCGACTCGCAGCGGAACCCGTTGCGCCCACTCCTCCCGAGGGCCGTTTGATTACATGCCCGAACTGTGGGGCTGGCATGAGCCAGTCGGCAGGTCAATGCCCCGCCTGCAAGTTCCCGCGGTCCGTTCCGACGCTTACCAGCACGCTGACGCCAGTTCCTGGCAACGACGGCGAGACGGTGTACTTGGCGGCGCCACCGCCCGAGGCATTCGATCCCGATAAGACGTATTTCGTCGCCCCCCCATCCGGCCAGAGGGGGGCTGGCGCTGGCCCGAGCCCGCACGAGGCGCTCACGGGGGCCGGTCATCCGAGAGACCCCGCCGACAGTACGGGCCTTCCCCTGCCCGACGACAAGACGATGTGGGTGCGTCCGGAAGGGGAGGAAGCCACCGTCTTCGTCGATCCGCGAACCGCCGCGGCCCCTGGCGGTGTGCGGCCGACGGCGGCGCTGCGGGCGGCTGAAGGGCCGCTGACCGTCGGCCAGCAGTTCGGCGTCCGCTACATCGTCGTACGCCTGCTGGGCATCGGCGGCATGGGCGCCGTCTATCAGGCGTGGGACTCCGAGCTCGCGGTGATGGTGGCGGTGAAGGTCGTCCGCCCCGAGGTGACCAGGGACCCGGCGGCCGCGCAGGAGATCGAACGCCGGTTCAAGCAGGAGCTGCTGCTGGCCCGCCAGGTGACGCATCGCAACGTCGTGCGCATTCACGACATGGGTGAGATCGACGGCATCAAGTACATCACGATGCCGTTCATCGAAGGCGACGACCTCTCCACGGTGTTGCGGCAGTCCGGCCGCCTGCCGGTGGCGACGGTGATGGCCATCGCGCGTCAGGTGGCGTCCGGCCTCAAGGCCGCTCACGACGCCGGCGTCGTGCATCGCGACCTCAAACCGGCCAAC
>DATMDI010000556.1:0-8359 GCA_035557875.1 Vicinamibacterales bacterium | reverse complement strand
CCTGCCTGGCTCGAACCAGACGGGACTCGAAGGCTCCACCATTCCGGGCCGGCCGCTGGGGACGGCGAACTACATGGCGCCGGAACGGATTCTCCAGCTGCCCCTGGATCCCCGAAGCGATCTGTTCTCTCTGGGCGTGATCGTGTACGAGATGGCCACGGGACGACTGCCGTTTGCCGGAGCCTCTCCCGCCGACACCGTGACCAACGTCCTCGACCGCGAGCCCGAGCCGCTCACCACCCTCGCGCCCGACCGCCCGCTGGCGCTCGAGCACGTGGTCGTGCGCCTGCTCGCGAAACGCGCAGCCGATCGCTACCAGAGCGCCGAGCACCTCTCCGAGGCGCTGGCGCGCATCGAGGTGCCACCGTCCACGCTGGCCACGCGGCTGTTACGCCGCCTGCGACCCGCCCGCTGAGCACGGCCGGGCCGCTGGACGCCGCGGTTTTGCCTACCTACCAGTCGATGCGGACTTCCGCAGGCGGCTGCGGCGGATCGAGCTTTTCCGCCTTCCGCCGCACGGCGGGAACGCTCAGCACCAGATAAAAGACGCCGTCACGCTCGACGATCTGGGCCGCCTCCTTGGCGCGCTGGGCCATCTCCCTGGTGGGATACGTGAGCCGGACCTGGAAGCTCGGTTTCGGTCCCAGGAAAGTCTTGGCCTGGGCGCCTTTGGCGAGGGCAGCACCGCGTTTCTTGGAGTTCTTGGCGCCAATGTCCTCGAAACGAACCGGGTCTCGCCCCCGCACCGACGCTGTTTCACGGCCGCGTTCATCTTCGTGCACCAGCGTCCAGTGCACGCTCGCATTTCCGACAACTTCCCCGTACCCCATGAGCCCTCCTTGTCGCCGTAGTGAACTCCCCGGCGGTTGCTACCAGTCGATGCGGATCTCTGGCGCGGGCAGATCGTCCGGCTCCACCCGGTGGATGACCGGGACGTCAATCACCAGCTCGTACATTCCGTCCTCGCGCTCCGACACTTTCTGAACCCGCGCAGCCGCCGCCTGCGCATCTTGCATCCGTTCATAGCGCAGCGTCACCCGATAGTGACCGGTGTGGCCTTTGCGCGTCCCGACGCGGTCGAGCGACAGCGGGTCACAGCCGCGACAGTCCTTCTCCACGTGCACGTCGTTTCCGGTCTTCGGGTGATGACCACCGTGCCCTCGTTTCGGCGACAGTTCCACGGGCTCGCCTGCCTCGTCTTCGTGAACGATGGTCCAGTGCACGCTCGCATTGCCAACGACCTCTCCGTAACCCATGGGTCCTCCTGACTCGCTCGCCGCCCCGGCACTCGTCTACTGGCTGATCGTCTGAATGTCCGGTCGTGAGAGAAAACGTTCCCGCAGCTCTTCTGGAACAGCCTGCTGCAGAGTATCCCTTAGGCGAGCGGCGTCCCGGCGCTCGCGGACGGCGGCGGCGGTCATGCCCAGCGCGGCGTGTGCCGCCCCGCGCCACGCGTGTACTTGTGCCTCCAGTTCGGGGCCGATGCGAGCCATGTCGATGCCCTCGAGCCCTGCCAGCGCCGACGCCGCCTGCCCCGCCTGCAGGTCAAGCCGGGCGAGAAACACCCGGGCCGTGGTTTCGAGAGCCGGCCGCCTCATCTTCTGCGCCTGCTGCAGACTGGCGGTGATCGCGGCACGGCCCATGGCTCGGCCGGCAAGGCCGTCAAGCAGGCCGACGTAGGCACGCGACTCGACGCTGGCCGCGTCGGGGCGGTCGTCGACCCAGAGTCGCGCGGCCTCCTCGAAGGCGCTTCGCGCCGCCTTCATGTCTCCAGCCGCAAAGGCGATCTCGCCCGTGGCCGCTTTCATGCGCGGCACGATGTCGCCTGAGTTCGCGTCCGGCGCCTGTTTCGCCCGACCGAGTGCGTCGCGAGCGCTGGTCACGTCCCCGAGCATCGCGTGGGCGCGGGCCAGATCGATCAAAAGTTCCGCGGCTTTGGTCGCCCCTTCACTGGTGAGCGCCTTCATGAACGTGTCCCGCGCCTCGACGTAGCGGCTGGTTTCGAGCGACACGCGGCCGCTGTCGAGAAGCAGTCCTGGAATCGCGTCGACAAAATTGCGGTCGTGCGCGATGGTCATCGCCTGATCGAGATCGCGGCGCGACTCCGCGTAGAGGCCGGTGAAGCGTTCATGGGCAGCAATGAGCTGCAGGCAGAACACCTCGAAGTTCTTGTCGTCGAGCCGGCGCACGACCCGAAGCGCGCCTTCGATGAAGCGCAAGCCCTCGTCCGGCTGGTCGCCGTATTCGATCAACAGGGCGCCGGCGTTTGCGCGACTGTAGGCCGCCGTGCGCTCGTCGCCGCGCCGCTCCGCCGTCTCGTAGCTCTGACGATAGAAATCGATCGCCTTGGCGCGCTGCCCGAGCGCCGTGTAGGTGACGCCGAGGTTGATGTACACGATCCCTTCGAGCAGCGTGTTGCCGATAGCCTTGGCATTGGCCAGCGCCTGTTCCCACGACGCGGCGGCGGCGGCCAGATCGTCTTGCGCCCGGGCTGCCAGCGCCACGTAATGCTGCGCGCGACCGAGGCCATACCGCAGGCCGCGTTCGTCGAACACTTTCAGCGCCTGCATCGCCAGCGTCTGCGCCTCCGCGCGTTCATTGGGGCGGCCGAAGCGAAGGATGTCCGCCAGGCACAGCATGGCCTGCGCCTCGCCGGGCGCGGAGCCGAGCTTCCGGTAGGCCTGACGCGCCTGCTCGCCAAACGTGCGCGCGCGTCCCGCTTCGTTCATGCGCGTGGAGTTGTAGAGCCGGCACAGTTCGAGAGCAGGCCCGGGGAAGCGACTGTCCATCGTGATCACGCGGCGGTACGACGCCACGGCATCGGCCGTTCTGCCGCTCCGATCCTGGAAGCCGGCGAGTTCAATCAGACCGGCCGGGTCGTCGGGGTGCGAAGAGGCCAGAGCCTCGTACCGGCTGAGCGCCTCCCGATCCTGCCGTCGGGCCTCTGCCACAACCGCTTCGACGAAGAGGCGCTCGGCGCCCGCCGCGCCCGTGAGGCGCTCAGCCGCCCGATCGGCGGCCTGAGCCGCGAAGGTGCGATCCCCGACGATTTGCGCCACGCGTGTCTGCCACGCCACCGGCAACGGGTGCCGCGGGTCTTCGCGTGCAGCCCTGGCAAAGGCATCGCGGGCCTCGGCGTACTCACCCGCATCATAGGCGTTGAGGCCCTCTTCCATCGCCCGCACCGCCTCGAGCGACTGAAACGGCATGGGCGGCGACGCCGTCCCGGTCAACGTCCAGCGCGGTCGTCCGAACTGCTCCGCCACTCGGGAGGCAAGCGACGCGACCAGTGTGGCCGCCGCCTCCTTCGTGAGCGACGATTCGATCGGCGCCGTCTCGACACGCCCGAGTGGGGCGCCGTCAGCGGTCGTCAGGTCGGCGCGCGCCTTCCAGGCGCCGCGGTCGTACAGCAGGACCGGCGCCACGACAACAGCCGCACCGCTCGCCGACGACACCGCCCGGATGGCATCGGCGCTCGAGACGTCGGCCTGCTCGAGCATGAAGCGCCGGAGCGGAAGCAACAGGCGTTGATAGGGCAGTACGCGGATGCGACTCGACTCGGCGAGCTCTCGCGTCATCGCGAACGTCAGGCCGAGACGATACGGGTCCAGCGTTCGATCGCCGGTTGCGTTGGCCACCGGCGCGACGGCGACGAAGGTGCGCACCACGGGGCGCGTCGCATACCAGGCGGCGACAGCGACGAGCAGGACCGCCGCGGCCACGGCGCCGGCAATCGCCCGTCCGTGCCGGCGGGTCCGGCGCCGCCACGCGGCCTGAGGAACTTGCACTTGTTCCGTGCGCAGGTCGAGCGGAACGGTCTGCCCTTGCACCTGACGCAGGGCGCGCGCAAGCTCGCGCCCGCTGGCGAAGCGCACACCGGGTTCCTTGTGCAGCGCCCGGAAGACGAGTTGTTCGACTTCCTCGCTGATATCCGGGCGCGCCTCGCGCAGCGGCAGCGGCGTCTCGTGGCGGATGGCGTAGGAGATGGCTTCGGCGTAGGCGCCCTGGAACGGCGGGTGCCCGCTCAACATCTCGTAGAGCATCACGCCGACGGCCCACACGTCACTCTGCGGCGTGGCCGCGAGGCCGCGGAGCTGTTCCGGCGCCATGTAGGTGACGGTGCCCATCGGCGAGCCGGCCTGCGTGAGCTGCACGCTGCCGGCCAGTGTGGCCAGGCCGAAGTCCACGATCTTGGCCGCGTCCTCGGTCAGCATCACGTTGCCCGGCTTCACGTCGCGGTGCACCACGCCGGCCGTGTGGGCGCGCGCCAGCCCGTCGGCTACCTGCGTGGCGATGTCGAGCGCCTCGGCCACCGACAACGGCGCCCGGGCCAGGCGCTGCTTGAGGCTCTCGCCGTCGTAGAAGGCCATCACGATGAAGAGACGGCCGTCGTCGGTGGACTGGATATCGTGGACGGTGCAGATGTTGGCGTGGTCGGTGGACGAGGCCGCCTGCGCTTCGCGCACGAAGCGCTGCTTCGCGTCGTCGTCGTGGCTCCACTCGTGCGGCAGGAACTTGAGCGCCACGTAGCGCCCCAGCTTCAGGTCGCGAGCCTTGTAGACCACGCCCATCGCGCCGCCCCCAAGCCGGGACAGCACCTGGTACTGGGCCACGACGGTGTCGATCAGCGAATCCGTCATTCAGGGCACGAGCACGATTTTGCCGACGTGCGCGCTCGACTCCATCAGGGCGTGCGCCGCCGCCGCGTCGGCCAGCGGAAACGTCGCCGCGACCCGCGGCAGCACCCGCCGCGCCGCGACCAGCGGCCACACCTCGCGCAGGACCGCGGCCGCGATCTGTCCCTTCTCCTCCACCGACCGTGGGCGCAAGAGGGACCCGGTGATCGTCAGACGGCGTGCCATCACGCGGCGCAGATCCACCCTGGCGGCCGGCTCGCCCGCCATCAACCCGATCTGCACCAGCCGGCCATCCGTCGCCAGTGCCGCCAGGTTCCGAGCCACGTACGATCCACCCATGATGTCGAGCACCAGATCGACGCCGCGCCCGCCGGTCTGGGCCAGCACCGCGGGGACGAAGTCGGTCGTACGGTAATTGATGGCGTGCTCGGCGCCAAGCGCCACGCACGCGGCGCACTTTTCGTCCGACCCCGCCGTCGCCAGCACCCGCGCCCCACGCGCCACCGCCAACTGGATTGCCGTGGTGCCGATGCCGCTCGTCCCGCCGTGAAAAAGCGCCGTCTCCCCGCCCCGCAGCGCCCCGCGCTCGAACACGTTGGTCCAGACGGTGAAACAGGTCTCGGGCATCGCGCCAGCTTCGATCAGCGTCAGCCCGGGCGGCACCGGCAGGCACTGCGGCGCCGGTGCGACGCACCTGGTCGCGTAGCCGCCGCCGGCCACCAGCGCACATACCGGATCACCCTGGCGCCAGCCGCTCACACCCGGCCCGACGGCCGCCACGTGCCCGGCCACCTCGAGGCCGGGAATGTCGCTGGCGCCCGGGGGCACGGGATATAGCCCCTGCCGCTGCAAGACGTCCGGACGATTGACGCCCGCCGCGGCGACGTCGATCAGCAGTTCACCGGCCGCCGGCACCGGATCCGGACGCTCGGCCAACCGCAGGACCTCGGGTCCCCCCGGCTCCGTGATCTCGACACAACGCACGGCGCTCCTCTATGCGCTACTGCCGCTCGTCTGACGCCGTGAGCGACGAGGGCAGACGAGGCGACGCCAGCAGATCCGCGAACGCCGTCCAGCGGCGCGACCGGTCGTCGCCCGCCGCGGCTTCGATGTAGCGCGCGACCATGTCCTTCCCGAGGTTGTAGTTGATTACGTAACTGCGGTACTGGTCGACGAACTTCACGCGCTGCCGGGCGCGCGCCGGCGAGTAGAGGCCGTAGGTCTCGAGCCAGGAGACCGCCTGCTTGGCGTCGATCTCACCGTCGAGATAGCGCCTCGCCGCCTCGTTGCCCGCATACGACAGGCGATCCACG
This sequence comes from Vicinamibacterales bacterium, assembly GCA_035557875.1. Taxonomy (GTDB): domain Bacteria; phylum Acidobacteriota; class Vicinamibacteria; order Vicinamibacterales; family UBA2999; genus DASYRM01. The sequence goes on along the minus strand of DATMDI010000556.1, from coordinate 2,409 downwards.
AGGCCCAGCACCCGGTAGTAGCGCTCCGCGCCGGCGGGATCGAGACCGGCGGCGGGAAAGATCACGTCGCGCTCGAACGTCAGACGCTCCGCTGGCGGAAAGGCCACCTCGATCCCGTAGTTGGCGGTGCCCTCGGCGATGAGCGACTGCGGTGAGAAGAGCGGATACACCTGGTACTCGGGCCAGCCGCGATCGCGCACCAGCGCTTTCTCGAGCAGGACGTTGTAGACATGGTGGCCCGGATAGCCTTCGTGGCAGGCGAGGTCGATGGCGCGGTCCACGAAGATCGGCAGGTCGGTGTTGATCTGAATGACGCTGCGATAGCCGCCCTGATACCAGTTGTAGCCGCTCCAGCTCTTGTTGGTGACGTACTCGATGGTGAAGCGTTCCTCTGGCGGCAGCTGCACGTGAGCCAGCGTCCGACTCCGGCAGCCATCGATTGCCGCCTTGAAGGTGGCATCGAGACGTGCCGTGGGGATTACGTGGGCGTCGCGGAATCGCGTGTAGCGGTCGAGCAGCGGACCCGGCCCGGGCAAGGCGACTTCGAGTTGGGCCAGCACCGACTGAAACTCCTTGACGTCGTGCGGCGCGTCCACGGCATCGTAGAGCGCCTTCGATTCCTCGTCGAACGACAGTCTGGCGCCCTCCAGCATCCGCACGCGCGCCCGCAACGCCTCGAGCTGTCGCGCGAGGTAGCGGTGGCGGAGCGTGACCATCGAATCGCTGCCGGCCGCCGGCGCGGCGGCGGCGACCCGGCCCGCAAGCGCGGAGGCGTCGTTCGCAATCTCGGCCAGCGGCCGCTTGACCGCGGCCGTTCGCCATTCCGCCGGCCCGTAGTAGGCATCCACATAGTCGGGATCGTGATGCCCGACGGCCAGGACCAGCATGACGTATTCGGTGGCGAGCCCCTGCATCGGGTCGGATCCTCCAGCCGCTGGTGCCGCGGCCTGCGTGGTCACGACGCGGTCCGGCGGCGTGCCGCAGCCCGGGCCGGCCGCGAGAACGGCCAGACAGAGCACCCACAGCCTGCCGCGCGCCGCGGAGGTCGTCATCGGTAGCGCTCCCGAATGGTCGGAAGGAGATAGTCGCGAAACGCCGACGGAAAGTCGAACGCGGGCGCGAAGCCCCAGTCGCGCCGCGCCGCCGAGTCGTCCACGTCTTCCGGCCAGGAATCCACGATCGCCTGCCGCTTCTCGTCCACGTGCCAGCTCAGCCTGGCATCCGGAAATGCGGCGAGCACTGCATCGTGAACGTTCTGCGCGGTCGGAGCGAACGCCGAAAGATTGTAGGCGGTACGGGTGAGCCGCTCCGGGGACGCCGCTTCGAGCCGCAGCAGCGCCTCGATAGCGTCGGGCATGGCCATGAACGGGATCCGGGTGTCGGGCCGCACGAAGCAGGCGTAGGGCTCGCCGCGGGCCGCCGCGTGGATCATCTCGGGCGCATAGTCGGAGGTGCCGCCGGCAGGCGTCGTGACGGCGGAAATCAGGCCGGGAAACCGCAGGCACCGGAAGTCCACCCGCCCGGCCGCCCGGGCCGCCAGCTGCTTGTAGTGCCGCGCGTAATACCGGCCCAGATGCTCGCAATACAACTTGTTACAGCCGTACATCGTCCGCGGCGTGTTCCAGGCGTCCTCGGTCACGCGGCCGGCGGCGTGTTTGGTGGCGGCATCCGGCAACCCGTACGCCGCAATCGAAGACGGGTAGACGAACACCACCGTCCGCCCGTGCGACTCCCCTTCGCGCTGCGCGAACTCGAGGAGCCGCAGCGTGCCCTCGACGTTGACCTCGTGAGCGGCCAGCGGCGTGAACTCGGCGCGGGTGGACAGCAACGCGGCGAGGTGGAAGACGAGATCCACCTCGAACTCGGCGAGCACCCGCTCGAGCAGTGTCGTGTCTGTGATCGAGCCCGTGAATTCACGCCGGACGAGCGGCGCCAGGCTATTGTCGAGCCGGGCGAGGTCGACGGTGACGATGGGGCGCCCTGCGCTGGCCAGCCGCGTGACGAGACCGTGACCGATCTCGCCACCAGCGCCGGTGACCAGCGTGACGGGCGTCCGCATGCCGACTCATTCTAGTGCGGCGGAATCGCGTGAGCCGCGCGATCGGCTCAGGGCTCAGGGCTCAAGGGGCCAGGCAAGAGCGGCTCAAGGGCTTGAGCCGTCCCTGCCCAACCCCCTTGAGCCATGAGCCTTGAGCCGAGTTGTCTTCAGCTGTTGTCGCCGTCGAGAAGACCGCCGAGTCCCCCGAGGATGGAGCCCTCGCCCACCCGCGAACCGCCGGCCGAAGGCGCGGCCTTGTAGATGCGGTCGGCCATGCGGCTGAACGGCAGCGACTGCAGCCACACGCGCCCGGGGTCCGTGAGCGCGGCGAAGAACAGCCCCTCACCCCCGAACAGCGCGGTCTTGATCTT
>DATMDI010000555.1:0-12079 GCA_035557875.1 Vicinamibacterales bacterium | reverse complement strand
GGCCTCGGGTTCATCGTGCTCGGCTTCACCCCCCGGCGCGATGGGGCAGGGCAACTGGCTGGTGGGGCTGGTGACGGACGACCGCGCGCGCGCCGACCAGCGCGAAGCGATCACGGCGATTGCCAGCGGCGCCGCGGGAGGGCCAATGGCCGCGGTTGCCGGGCTCGTCGGCACGTTTCTGGGTGTCGAGTCGGGGGCCATCCGCTTCGATCGCTCCGGCGCGAACTGGTCGGTGACGGCGCCGCCGTTCCTGGACATGGCCGCGTCAGGGGCGATGGGTCTCAACCCCGCCCTTGGACGGCCGGTCGAGCTCGACAACACCGGACACCGGCGGCCAACCGGTTCGCTCTGGCCCGCGCCTCGAAGAGTCACGTCAACGCGCTGGGGCTGAAGTGGGAGGACCTGTCGGGGACCAACAACGGCCAGTACGCGCCCTTCTCCTGGCAGGGTGTCTGATCTCGCCGCATCCTCCGCCCCGCCGCGGCACGAGCGGCTGGTCCTCACGATCTGCCTGATCATCGTTACGGCGCTCGCCTGGGCCTATCTGGTGCGCCTCGAGCGCCAGATGTCCGCCGGGATGGAATCCGACGCCGCGATGGCGGCGATGGGCATGGACATGCGCGCCCCCTGGGGCACGAGCGACATCGCCCTCACTTACGTGATGTGGGTGGTGATGATGATCGGAATGATGGTCCCGTCGGCGGGGCCCGTGCTGCTGCTCTTCAGCGGCACTGCCGCCGCGCGGCAGGAGCGCGGGCTGCCGGTCTCGGTCCTGATGTTCGGGTCCGGCTATCTATCCGTCTGGGCTCTGTTCGGCGCCGCGGCGACGCTCGCGCAGTGGGGGTTACACGAAGCCTCGCTGTTGTCGCTGTCCATGCGCACGTCCAGCTCTTTCTTCGGCGGCGCGATCCTGATCGTGGCTGCCGTGTATCAGCTGTCGCCGTTGAAGATGGCCTGCCTGTCGCAGTGCCGCAGCCCCTTGGGTGTGCTGCTGACGAACTGGCGCAGCGGCCCTGGCGGCGCGTTCCGGATGGGCGCGCACCATGGCGGGTTTTGTCTCGGGTGCTGCTGGGCGCTGATGAGCGTGCTGTTCGTGGTCGGAGTGATGAACCTGCTCTGGGTGGCGATTCTGGGCGGTGTCGTTCTGCTCGAGAAGATCTCACCAGTGGGAATCAACGTCGCGCGGGCCGCCGGCGCGCTGATCCTGCTCGCGGGGATCGCCCTCCTGGTGGCCGCGCCGTGACGGTGGTTTGCATCTGTACGTGGCCCTGGGCCGCCTGAAGGCGGCCCCTACATACAGGAAGAAGACGCTCTAGACGATCACCGATCGCGCTCGCTGCAACGGCGCCACGAGGGCCGCGTGGCCGCTCACGGTCAGCAGGCCTGCAACCCGATCCGCAGGCAAGGCGTTGAAGAGCAGCCGCCACGCGGTTTCATCCGTCATGCGGATGCGCGCGGTGTCTCCCGGTTCCGCGCCGGTCCAGAGACTCCAGCGCTCCGCGTCGCGACGCAGCGTCCACGTCCCTCCGCTTGCACCGGCGATTTCGATCGCCAGCGCCGCGCCGGACTCGGCGTCAACGTCGCGGTAGGCGTGGGGAAGGCTGCGCATCGCGATCGCCAGGACCGCGCGCAGCCACGCCGGGTCGCGAAGCGGGGGCGCGCCCACCGCCTCGCGAATCTGCGCCTGGTGGTGCCACTGCTCGGTGAACTCGCGGCCCAGATCGAACCAGCCCGCCGACGCGGTCTCGCCCGCCCACGAGACCGGGAAGAGCGCGGGACCGTCGTCGGGGAAGTGCTCCACGAAATCCGCGAGCCCCGTGCCGACGAGCGCCGAGAGCTCCACCAGCATCGGCGGGCTGACGCGCTCGGCCGCCTCGACCCACAGCCGGTTGAGCCCGTTGATGAACGCCACGAACTCGCCGTCGGTCCGCGGCGGCGTGCCGGGAGCCGGCGGCGCGTGGCCGTCGCGGTGGAACGAGAGCCGCCGGAGGCCGACGTCGATGAGATGGGCGACGACGTCGCGAACCCGCCACCTGCCGGCGATCGTGGGCGCGTTCCAGGCGTCGGAAGGCAGCTCGCGCAGCATCGCAACGAGCTCCGTGGCCACGGGTCGGAAGTACGGCCGCGTGTCGATGGGCTGCAACGGTGCCAGAGACATCGGGCGAGTGTACCAACCGTTGCGACATGGCGCCCGGGTCCAAAGACCCGGGCCCACCTATACAACCCGGACCCACACACCGGGCGTACAGAAAAACGGCGCGGAGCCCGGTATGAACCGGCCCTCCGCGCCTGAGATCTAGAAGCCGAGCCTGACCTGGAACTGCATCGAGCGGGCGAAGCCGCCCACCTGCGTGATCTGGCCGAAGTTCGAGGTGCCGAACGTGGTGATCGGTCCGATGAACAGCGGGTCGTCGAAGAGGTTCAGCACGTCGACGCGCAGCTGGAGCGTCTTGGTGCCGTCGAACCGTTCGGTCTTGGAGATCGCCAGGTCGGTCGTGCGCTGGCCTGGCCCGCGCCAGTCCGAGTTGGTGCGCGGCACGTTGCCGAAGGTGAAGGCCGGCGCCTGGCTGAACGCCGCCGGGTTGATCCAGCCGCTGATGGCGCGCTCTTCCTGGCTGCCGGACGTCAACACGTCGACGCCCTCCACCAGATTCGGCCGCTGCTGGCTGCCGAGCAGGTTGGAGTTGTTGCTCGACTGCGAGATGTTGAGCGGGAAGCCGGTCTGGTAGCGCCCGGCCACCGTCACCGTCCAGCCGCCGGCCAACGCGTTGCCGACGCCCGACGTCAGCCACTTGCGGCCGTCGCCGAACGGCAGCTGAACGGTGGCGTTGACGTTGAGGCGGTGAGTGACGTCGAGCAGCGACACGCCGTACTCGCCGTCCAGGTTGTAGTTGTCCAGCGCACCCAGCGCGCGGTTGGAGAACGTGTTGCTCTCGCCGAACTGGTTGTCCTCGAGACGGCTGAAGGTGTGGCTGATGTCGAGCGCGTAGCCGTTCGTCATCCGCTTGGTCCAGCGGGTGATGAGGGCGTTGTAGCGCGCTTGTGCCCCGTTGACGCGGTGCATCAGCACGTTGTCGAACTGCGGGAAGGGGCGCAGCAGCTGGCCGCGGGCGATGGTGGCCGACCGGCTCAGGTTGCCGAACGCCGGGTTGCCGAAGAACGGGTTCGGCACGGTCTGCTGGAGCGCGGTGCCGAGCGCCTGATACTGCGGGTCGAGCTGGTTGATGTTGACGGTGGCGTCCACCGTGCCGCCGATCGGCAGGCGTTCGGACCGGCTGCCCATGTAACCGACAGCGATCGCCATCTCGCCCGGCAGCTCACGCTGCCAGTCGATTGAGTACTGCTGCACGTAGCCCGGCTTCGAGTCCTGGTCCACGAAGTCGATGACGCTGCCGGCGCCGGTGGCGAGCCCGAGCGAGTTGCCCTGCGGCTGGGTGACGCCGTTGGGAAACGGGTTCGAGAGCGTGCCCACCGGCGTCAGCCCGCCGTCGTTGCTGGCGAGGAACGTCGTGACGGCCGAGTAGCCGCGGGCGCCGATCGTCGCCTCGGCGATGTCGGTAATCGGCGGCACCCAGTAAAGGCCGTAGCCGCCGCGAATCACCGTCTTGTCCGTCACCGAGTAGGCAGCACCGGCCCGGGGCGCGACGTTGTTGAGCGGCTGCTGCTGGCGCGTCGGATACCCGTCCACGCCCGCATACATCAGGCCGCCCTTCAGATCCATCCCCGGCACCTGAATCGGGAACGGCGCGTTGCGATCGAAGCCGACCGTGAAGCGGTCGTCGCGCGCGGCGATGCCCGGCTCGTACTCGTAGCGCAGGCCGTAGTTCAGTGTCAGCTTCGACGTGGCCCGGTAGTCGTCCTGCGCGAAGGCGGAGTAGTAGTCGGTGTAGTACTTCCCGGGCGTTGCCACGTTCACGTCGCCCGACGCGGGATAGCCAAGCAGGAAGCTGGCGAACGCATCGCCGGCGGTGCTGCTCGCCGTGTTCGCGTTCGGCCCTTGCGTGTAGGCCTGGGTGAAGGCGAAGTTGCCGTTGTTGGGCGCTTCCGAATACCCCGACAGCCGCCGGTAGTCCACCCCGATCTTGTACGAATGCTTGCCCTTGAACTTGGTGAGCGAGGTGTTGACGGTGTGTCCTTCGAAGAGGGTGATGTTGTGCGCGCCGTGGCCGATGTTGCTGTAGCCGTTCGTCGTCACTGCCGGGAACCCGCCTGGCGTCAGAACGCTGGTGAAGCTCGCGGGATAGCCGAGCGTGGCCGCGTCGAAGCCGTCGACGTAGTTGGTGCCGTCGCCGAGGAAGTAGTAGTAGCCGTAGCGCACGGCGATCGCCGTCGAGTTGTTCGGCACGATGATCTGGTTCGACGACAGGAAGTGGATGTCGCGGTAGCCGATCGTGCCGGCCGGGTCGGCGGGAATCGTGCCGTGCGGCCCCCAGAACGCCGAGCCGGGTTCAGCCGTGTGCTGGTGGGCATACATGCCGGTGGTCGTCCACCTCGAGTTCCAGCGCTGATCGATCTTCACCGTTTCCTGATCCTGCGGTCCGTCGTCGAGGCTGGCCTGACTGTTGTACGAGCGGCCCGAGGTCGGCATCGGCATCTGCGTGAGCATGTTCAGCGCGATCGGGTTGAGGCGATTGGCGGGAATGACGTTGCCCGGGAACGGGTCGCGGATGAAGCCGGTGCCGTTCGGGTTCGGCCGGGTGGTGAGCGGGTCGTAGATCGTGGTGGCGGACTGCGAGAAGTCGCCGGCACGCTCGCGGGCGGTCGGGAACGTGAGCACGTTGTTCCGCGTGCTCTTCTGCATGTAGTCGTCCTTGCTGAACCAGAAGAACGTCTTGTCCTTCACGACCGGGCCGCCGACCGAGCCCGCCCACGAGTAGTAGTACTGCGGCGGGTTGGGCGTGCCGGCGATCTTGGCGAAGAACAGCTTGCCGGTGCCCCAGCCCGGCTTGTTCATGAACAGCGTGCTGCCGTGCCAGGAGTTGGAGCCCGATTTCGCGGTGACGTTGAACACCCCGCCGGCGGCCCGACCCATCTCGGCGTCGTAGGTCTTGAGCTGCACCTTCATGTCCTCGACGCCTTCGGTCGAGGGCACCCATGAGGCGCGGTTCAGCATGTCGGTGATCGACACGCCCTCGATCATGTAGGCGTTGCCGCGCCGCGGTCCGCCGCCGAGCGACAGCAGCGAGGCGCCCGACTGGTCCTGGTAGCGCACGAACTGCGGGTCGCCCGAGTTGATCACGCCGGGCGTGGCGACCGCGGTGTAGAACGTGTTGCGGCCGAAGAGGGGAATCGCGGTGATCTGCGCCGCCGTCATCGTCGTGGCGACGCTGGCCGTCGAGCGCTCGACCACCGGCGCGGTGGCGCGAACGGTGATCTGCTCTTCGAGGGCACCGACCTCGAGCGTGAAGTCCATCGTGATCATCTGCTGCGTGGCGATCGGCAGGCCGCGGCGCTCTTCGGTCCTGAAGCCCGCCAGCGCCACGCGCACGGTGTAGGTGCCGGGCAGCACTCCAGGGAAGGAGTACTCGCCCACCTCGTTCGTCACGACCGACCGGGCCGCGTTGGTGGCGTCGTTCACCATGGTGACCTCGACGCCGGGCACGATGCCCTGCGCGTCCTTGACCACGCCGCGCATGCCGCCCGTATACGTCTGGGCCGACGCGGCGCCGCTGGCGATCAGCAGCGCGATCGCGGCCACTACACATCGAATGCCTCTACTCGCAGTTCTCATGCGATCTCTTCTCCTGAAAGCGATGCGCATCGTGGCGCGACGACACCCACGTTCCGCTCATCAGCAAGACACGAGCCGTACAAGCGCACGAGGCGCGAGCGAATCGCCTCTGGAAATGCGCAGAGAAGTGGCGATCGAGGGTCGAGCGGCGCGCTTGCGCCGTGAACATTTTTGGCAACGGTCACCGGCGGTCACTTCACAAATGGCGGTGTGGCCGCCGGACGGTTTGACCCTCCGGCGCTGATTTCGCCTGCGTGGAGCGATGCATGACGCGCCAGGCGGCACTCGATCGCCACGCTTGGACCCTTGGGACAAACATGTGCGCTCGCGTGGACGGCCCACGCAACCTTGTGGCTTTCGCGTTCGCGATGGCCATGTTCGTGCGCGGCGGCCGCGTGTGGTCGCGTGATTTGCGGCGCGAAATCGCCGCCGCCGCGACCGGGGCCTGCTCTGGCCCCTCGCTTGCTCAACTGGTCGGTACGACCACGAGGTTGTCCTACGCCCAGTCGCGGGTCCTCGCTTCTTTGGAGAGCACCCGAATGTCACGCCGTTCCGTCTTTGCCTGGCTCATGTGCATCGCGCTGTTCTCGGCGACGCTCGCCGCGCAGCAGAACGCCACCTTGCAGGGCACCGTGTACGACGATCAGAAGGGCCTGATGCCAGGCGTCACGGTGACCGCCGTCGAGATCAAGACCGGCCGCCAGAACGTCGAGGTCACCACCGTGGAGGGGCGTTATCAGTTCGAGAACCTGCCGCCCGGTGAGTACACGTTACGGATCGAACTGCCGGGGTTCGCCACCGCGGAGCTCACCGGCATCGAGCTGCTGGTCGGCGCCAACGGGACCGTGCCGCCGGTGACGATGAAGCTGGCGAGCCTCGAAGAAACGGTGACCGTCAGCAGCCAGACACCGCTCGTGGACCTCTCCTCGGCGCGCGTGAGCGGCAACATCGACCGGCGCCAGATGGCGGAGCTGCCGCTGCAGGGGCGCAACTGGATGGAACTGTCGCTGATGGTCAAGGGGATCACGGCGAACAACATCGGCAACACCCCCGGAGTCAGCGACGATCAGTTTCAGCTCAACCTCGACGGCCAGCAGATCTCGCAGCGCATTTCAGGCTCGGGTTTCGGCCAGCCGAAGATGAGCCGCGAGGCGATCGCCGAGTTCCAGATCGTCACCAACATGTATGACATCACGCAGGGGCGCTCGACCGGCGTGCAGGTGCAAGCGGTGTCGCGCTCGGGCACCAACGACCTGCACGGCTCGGCCTTCGGATACTTCCGCAGCGACAAGCTGAACGCCGCCGATCCGGTGCGAGGGGTGGTGCTGCCGTACTCCGACCAGCAGGGCGGCTTCACGCTCGGCGGCCCGATCGTGCGCGATCGCATCCACTTCTTCGGGTCGTACGAATACGAGCGGAACCCCGCCACCGCGGTGCTGACGCCGACGGCGCTGCCGAACCAGAACTGGTCGATGCCGTCGAACACGATCCAGAAGAACTACCTCGCCCGCATGGACTACCAGCAATCGTCGAAGAACAACTTCAGCGCCCGGCTGCAGCGCTGGGAGCTCGACAGCCCCTTCCAGATTCAGAGCGGGACCTCCCACCCGTCGATGGCCGAGCACCAGCGCTACTACTCGACCAACCTGTATGGGACCTGGACGCGGGTGCCGACCAACAACACCACCATGCAGCTGCACGTCGGGACCTCGCGCTTCTCGTGGTACGACGATCCGATTCCGTCGAACAGCCAGCAGCTCTACGATTGGCCGTTCGGCGTGCCCGTGTTCCAGTTCCCGAACCTGTCGCTCGGCGGGCAGCAGAACTTCCCGAACTACTCGTGGATGAAGCAGTACCCGATACGCCTCGAGATGAACTGGCACACCGGCGCCCACGACATCAAGTTCGGCGGTGAGTTCCTGAAGGACCGGCATACCAAGGTGTGGGACCTCAATCGCCGCGGCACGTTCACCTTCAACCGGCAGCCGTCCACGGCCATCCTCGAAGCGGCGTTCCCGGCCGACGCGTGGGACGACCCGGCGCGGTGGGACCTCTCGCTGCTGCAGCCGTTCCTGCAGCAGTACTCGATCTTCTTCCACGACGACTATCTGGTGAACGTGCCCCGCTCCCAGGTGGCGGCGTGGTTCGGCGACAACTGGCGGGTGACGAACAACCTGACGGTGAATCTCGGCCTGCGCTACGACCTGGATTACAACGGCCTCAACCCGCCGGGCGTGACCGACATCGCGATCCCGATCGACAACGGTCGAGACTCCGGGAACTTCGGCTACCAGACCGGCGTGCGCGACCTGAACAACGTCGCGCCGCGTGTCGGCTTTGCCTGGAACGTCGGCGGCAACAACGATCTGGTGATTCGCGGCGGCACCGGCCTCTACTACAACTTCCCGGTGTCGAACGTCACCTACCGGCAGCAGTTCTACAACAACGCGATCGCGGCGGTCTTCCTGCCGACCGGCACGAATTTCATGAAGGACCCGCTCAGCGGCGCCTCGCCGGAAGACTATCTCTCGGGAGCGGTGCCGGCGCCGCCGCAGGAAACGACCATCATCGCGCCCACCTACACCGATCCGTACGGGTGGCAGGGCTCGATCGGCTTTCAGAAGCAGCTCGGGCCGCTGATGGGCTTCGACGTGGACTTCACCAGTCTCGACGAGCGCAGCATGGTGCGCAGCCGCGACGTGAACCTGTTCTACGACCCGGTCACCGGTTACAACAAGGATCCGATCCGCTTCGGGCGCCCGAACCCGGCCTGGGGCCTCGACCAGTGGCTGACGAGCGATGGCAAGACCCAGAGCCGGCTGCTCTCGAGCTCGTTCACACGCCGGTACAACAGCCACTTCCAGGCGAGCAGCACCTACACGCTGGCGCTCTCGATGATGGACGACACTACCGGGTTCGGCTATCAGGCGGACAACCCGTTCGACCAGGACGCCGACTGGGCCACCTCGGCCGGCTTCCAGCGCCACACCTTCCGAACCAACGGGATCGTCCGCCTGCCGTGGCAATTCTCGCTGGCCGGCTCCTACTTCTACGGATCGGGCGCGCGATTCAACCCGACCAGCTCCGTCCGGCCCTTCAGCAAGCCGGGCACGAACCGCTTGAACATCGGCGCGCCGATCACCATTCCCGCCGCCGTGCTCGATCGCTGGGACGGTCCCGCGGTCATCGCCACCGGGGAGACCTGGACGCGCAACGGCCTGAGCGGCCTGCCGCTGCACAAGGTGGACATGCGGGTGACCAAGACCGTGACCCTCGTCAACGACGTGCGCATCGAGCTGCTCGCCGAAGTGTTCAACGTGTTCAACCGCAAGAACTACGGCAACTACAACACGACGATCACCTCGCCGAACTTCGGGCTGCCCGTCGCCACGTCGGGCAACGCCTACGTGCCGCGCCAGGGTCAGATCGGCGTGCGGTTCAACTTCTGATCCGGACCGGAGAGCGCACATGAGAGCTACTGCTGCGGCGCTGCTGCTGGCTGCCAACGGCCTGACGATTCCTGTGGCGCTCGGCGCGGCGCCGGGAGCGACGCCGTTCCGCGTCGAGGAGGCCACGATCGACAGCATCCAGTCCGCGATCCTCAAGGGCGAGCTGACGTCCACCCAGGTGGTCGAGCTCTACTTGAAGCGCATCAGGGCGTACGACGGCCCGTGCGTCACACAGCCCGACGGCATCCTCGGGCCGTTCTCGACGATTCCGCACGCCGGCCAGATCAACTCGCTCATCACGGTGAACCTGCGGCCCGCGTCGAGGGCGGCGCACGGGCTCGGCGCGCGCAAAGCCCGCAGCCTGACCGACGCGGCCGACAGCGACCCCGGCATGCCCGACGCCCTGGAGGTGGCGGCGAAGCAGGACGCCTACTTCAAGGCCAACGGCAAGCTGGTGGGGCCGCTCCACGGCATCACCTTCGCCATCAAGGACTGGTACGACACGCGCGACATGCGCACCACCGCGGGGGCGGACGCCGGCTACGCCAACGACCGGCCGCCGCGCGATGCCACCTTCATCACCCGGATGCGCGAGGCGGGCGGCATCATCCTGGCCAAGGCCAACGTCGGGTCGGGCATCTCGCGCAGCCCGTTTGGCGGCATCAGCTGCAACCCCTACGACACCGAGCGCTCGGCGGGCACGTCGAGCAGCGGATCGGGTACTTCGGTGGCGGCCAACCTGGTGACCTGCGCCATTGCCGAGGAGACGGGCGGCTCGATTCTGCACCCGACGAAGAACAACAGCGTCGTCGGCCTGGCGCCGACGCAGGAGCTGGTGAGCCGCAACGGGATGTACGGCGCCGGCTACAACACGCGCACCGGCCCGATCTGCCGCACGGTGAAGGACGCCGCCAAGGTGCTCGACGTGATTGCCGGCTACGACCCGAAGGACGAGCTCACCGTCTTCAGCGTCGGCCGGATGCCGGCGTCGCCGTATCAGAGTTATGCCGCCGAGACGCGCCTCGCCGGCCTGCGCATCGGCGTGCTGCGCGAGTACATGGACCGGTCGCTCTTCAACGAGGCCGATGAGGAGAGCATCGCCGCCGCGGAACGGGCCGTCGCCGACCTGCAGAAGCTCGGGGCCACGATTGTCGATCCGGGGCCTGGCGGCGCGCTGTTGACCACCTACATCGAGAAGTACGCGCCGTCGGTGATGAACAAGCTGTTCATCGAGCGGTTCCCCGACGCGTTCCCCATCGGCGAGAGCGGCAAGCCGGCGGCCGATCACATCGCGTCGCTGGTAGAGATGTCCCAGGATCCGTCGCGCACACCGAAGGGCGTCACGCTCAGGAGCCTCGGGCGCGGCGAATCCGTCGGCGAGTCGCGCTACATGATCGAGCTCTACCTCAAGGAGCGCGGCGACGCCAACATCAAGACGATGCAAGACCTGGCCGAAAAGTCGCGGGCGCTCACCGACACACGCCCCGACTCCGGCAACAACGCTCGTGGCGGGGGCGGCGACAACCGCACCGCGCTGACGATGGACACGTCCGAGCGCTTCCTCACCCGGTTCGCAGTGCAGCAGATCGTCCTGCAGGCGATGGAGGAGATGAAGCTCGACGCGCTAGTCACGCCCACCGGCAACATTCCCCCGTACATCCTGGGGCGGCCGCTCGAGCCGACGCTCAACGGCCGCGGCCCGTCGATCTGGAGCTTTCTGGGGACGCAGGGGTTTCCGCAGCTCGGCGTCCCGGCAGGCTGGACGACGAAAGTCTACGACCGCATCCGCGATGCTTCGGCTCCCGGGGGGACCCGTCTGACGGGCCCGACGCCGGCGAAGCTGCCGCTGTCGGTGATGTTCTTCGGGCGGCCCTTCGGCGAGCCGGCGCTGTTCAGGATCGGTTCGGCCTACGAACAGGCCACGCGTCATCGCGAGCCGCCGCCGGAGTTCGGCCCGCTGCCGTAATCATCGTGCCGTAGGACGTGGGGGCCGGCTTTAGCCGGGCTTTAGCCGGCCCTGGGCCGCCTGAAGGCGGCCCCTACGTCAATCAGAGACGGGTGGGATCGACGCCCCAGCCGCGCAGGATCGCGGTTTCGTCGGCAGCGCTCGCGGCCTTCTTGAACTTGGCTCCGGACTGCCCCTTGACGCGACGTTCGCACTCGGCCCACGTTCCGTGGCGCATCGGGATGCCGTTGACGACGCTGAGATACGAGTGGGCGGCCACCTTGGCGGTGGCGCCGGAAGCGGCGCGACGCTTCGGCAGCGCCGTGTCGTCAGGTAACTGAAGAATCGGCAGCAGGTAGCCGCCGAACGGACCGTCGTAGAGTTCCGGCGGCCGCTGCGATGCAAAGGCCACCGCGATTTCGTCGCAGCGCTCGTTCCCCGGCGTGCCCACGTGGCCGCGCACCCAGCGCCAATCCAGACCGCCGCGCGGACGGGCGCCCGTGAGGCTCGACAGCTCCTCCCAGAGCTCGCGGTTCAACACGTCGGTGCCTTGCGCGGTCTTCCACCCGCGCTTGCGCCAGCCCCACACCCACTCCGTGATGCCCTGGATGACATAGGTGGAGTCGGTATAGATCACCACTGGCCCCGGTTGGCCGGCAACGTGGCGCAGCGCGGCGATCACGCCGCCGAGTTCCATCTTGTTGTTGGTGGTGTGCGGCGATCCCCCGCCAAGTTCGGTGACGTGTTCGTCCGGGGTGACGACAATGGCGCCCCAGCCTCCGGGGCCCGGATTGCCCTTGGCGGCGCCGTCGGTGAACACGACGATGGGGGAATGGCCCGGGAGGAACACGATCAGCCGAGCCAGCCGGCGGCGAGCTGCTTGGCGTGCGCCGTGATCGCGTTGCGCATGAACATCGCCACGGTGACCGGTCCGACACCGCCGGGCACCGGCGT
>DATMDI010000554.1:0-6103 GCA_035557875.1 Vicinamibacterales bacterium | reverse complement strand
AACAGGTCTTCGCGGAACTTGCTCGCGGCGATGCGCTCGTCGAGGTTGCGATTGGTGGCAGAGATCACCCGCACTGACACGCGGACGGCGTGCTCGCTGCCCAGCCGCTGCACCTCGCCGTCCTGCAGCACTCGCAGGAGCTTGGCCTGCGACGCTTCGTGCAGGTCGCCGACCTCGTCGAGAAAAATGCTGCCGCCGTCGGCCAGCTCGAACTTGCCGCGCCGCAGCGTCGCGGCGCCGGTGAAGGCGCCGCGCTCGTGCCCGAACAGCTCGCTCTCGATCAGCTCGGTGGGGATCGCGGCGCAGTTCACCTTGATGAACGGCCGCGACGCGAACCGGCTTTCGCGGTGAATGTGGGCGGCCAGCAGCTCCTTGCCGGTGCCCGATTCACCGGTGAGGAGCACGCCGGCGTCGGAGCGCGCCACCTGCGTGGCCTCGTTGAGCGCCCGGCGGAAGGCGTCGCTGCGGCCGATCATCTTCGGCCCGTCGCCGACCAGTTCGCCCAGCCGCTGGTTCTCGCGCTGGAGGTCGGAGCGCTCGAGTGCGTTCTTGACCACCAGCAGCACACGGTCGCGGGCCAGCGGCTTTTCGAGGAAATCGAAGGCGCCGCTGCGCGTGGCCTCGACGGCGTCGCGGATGGTGCCGTGCCCCGAGATCATCACCACCGGCGTCGTGTCGTCGGCCTGGCGGACGGCACGGAGCAGATCGATGCCGTTGCCGTCGGGCAGGCGCACGTCGAACAGATAGAGATCGGCGCGGCCGGGCCCACGCTGCGCCTGGAACTCCGCCACCGAGCCGCAGATGGTCACGCCGTAGCCCTCGCCCTCGAGGATGAGGCGCAGCGACAGGCCGATGTTGGGCTCGTCGTCGACGATGGTGATGCGGTATCTGCGGGTCATGTCCTGTCGGCCGAGTCTAAAGACTCGGCGCCACGTACGGCGGGGAGGGTGACGCGGAAGCCGGCGCCGCCGAGCGTGCCCTCGATCAGCGTGAGGTCGCCGCCCATGCGCAGCGCGTTCTTCCGGGCAATCGACAACCCCAGCCCCATCCCGTGCTTCTTGAAGGTAATCGTCGGCTCGAAGAGCGTGCGCGCCGCTTCGTCGCCGAGACCGGGGCCGGTGTCGTGTACTTCCACCATCACCTCGTGCCCCTGTCCTCGCGTCGCCACTTCTACCGTGCCGCCGCGGCCGGCCGCCTCGGCGCCGTTTTCGAGCAGGTTGGTCAGGATGCCCTTCACCAGGTCGGCGCCCGCGTAGACCGCCGGGGCCCGAGCGTCGAGAGTACACCGGTAGGTGGTCTCGGGGTGCGCCGGCTTCAGCAGCGACACCCGTTCGGTCACGACGGCGTTGATGTCGAGCGGCTCGGGGTTGACCGGCGGCTCGCTGGCAAACTCGGAAAACGCGCGCACCCGTCGCTCGAGCGTCTCGATCTCGCTGATCACGATCTGCGCCGCCTCCTGCATGAACGCGCGATCGCTCTGCGGCTGCCGTGCCAGCATCTCCTCGACCGTGAGCCGGATCGGCGTCAGCGAGTTCTTCAGCTCGTGCGCGGTCTTGCGGGCCAGGGTCTCCCAACTGGACATCTGCGTGAGGTAGACGAGCCGTTCGCGGTTGCGGCGCAGCTGTTCCGCCATGTGATTGAACGCCTCCACGGCGCTGCCCACCTCGTCGTCGCGGGTGGTGGCGAGCCGCTGATCCCAGTCGCCACCGGCGAAACGCGTGAGGCCCGCGGTCAGCTCCTGAATCGGCCGGCTGATGCGATGGGCAATGAACACGAGCGGCGCCAGCGACACGATCCACACCAACGCGACGAGCAACAGCAGGGTGAGCGTGAAGCCGCGGCGCAGGTCGCGGGTTTCCATCGATCCCACCAACTCGCGCGCCTGCCGCAGCTGCGCCGCCAGTTCCTGCATGTGGATGCCGCCGAGCTCGCGGCTGTAGACGTCGACGCGTGCGGCGGCGCGGGTCATGTAGTCGAGGCGGTCGCCGCCCGGGCCCGACAAGGTGAAGCGTTCTACCTCGCCGCTGTCCCAGAACGCCCGCACCGCTTCGGGCGCGGAGCCGGCCGTGCGCATGTCGAACGACGTCGCCGTGACGCGCGCCGCCGCCGCATCCTGCTTGAGCGAGCGCCGCTCGCGCTCGTAGAACTGGCGCATGGTGGCTTCGAGCGTGCGCGACAACCCGTCCAGTTCCTCGGTAGTGGCGTAGCCGAGGCTGCGCTCGAGCAGCGACGTCGTGATCCAGATCGTCGCGCCGAGCGGCAACAGCGTGGCGACGAGGTACGCCGCGATCAGCCGGTTGCGCAGGCTCTGCACGATGAGCTGCCAGTGGGCACTAGTTGCCGATCCGGAACGGGCCGGTGTCGATCGACCGGGCGAGCGCTTCCTCGGGCCGGCGGCGGCTGAGCGCCTCGATCAGCGTGCGCAGCGTGAAGGGCGACTCGGCGTCGGTCACGGGCGCCGGTTGATCCTGCACCCGGTATTCGACGTGGATCCAGAACGGCAGGTCGCGCGCGAAACGGCCGAGGGCGGTCAGCGGGATGGCCATGTTCTCCAGGCACCAGGCTTCGGCGTCGCGGGCGGCCAGATGCGAGATCGATCGCGGTGCGGCGCCGGCCCGCGTCACCGCGTAGCGCTGCTCCCACAGATCGAAGCTCAGGATGAACGACTGGCGATTCTGCGTGATCGGCGTCCCCTGGGCCTTGTCCAGAATCGTCATCTCGAAATCCACCCGCACCGACCGGCCGTCCTTGAGGTGATCGGCGACGACACCTTCGATGAGGCGCAGCCCGGTGCCGCGCACCTGGAGCATGTCTCCCGCGGCGCGCACGGTCAAGGACTGCGCCGCGAGCAGCGGCGGCAGCGCGAGCCAGACGAGCGCGGCAAACCCGAGAGCCCAGCCCCGTGGCGCGGCGCGGGTCAAAACCGCACTCCCATCATGAACGCCACGTCGTTTCGCGGCGCGTCCAGGGGAAACGCCACAGTGAGGAACACGTTGTCGCTGTGGTAGCCGAACCCGGTGGACGTCCGGAGTTCCCGTCTGCCGCCGTCGTCCCACACCGAGCCCGCGTCGAGGAACAGCGCGGCGCCGTAGAAGCGACCCTCGATCGATTGGTGGAAGACGCGATTGCCGCCGGCGGGTGCCAGCGCGAACTTGTTCCAGCCGCGGAGCGTCGCGGAGTCGCCCAGCGTGAAGCGTTCGAAGAGCGGCGCCTCGCCGCTGATGCCGCCGGCAAAGACCTCGGCGATCACGCCGGTGTCGCGGCGGCTCTCGAATTGATACCGCGCCCGGCCGAGGTGCCGCGTGTACGAGAGATCGCTGCCGAGCCCGTCCACCGCCGACCGCACCTCGTAGCCGGCCTCGACGTCCTGGTGGGTCCGGCGGTCGCGGTCCCAGCGCTGCCGGTAGACGAGCGAGCCGGTCACCGCGCTCGCCATCTGGGAGTCGGGGGAACGGTGCAGCGACTCCAGGCTCGACAGGCTGACGCCGCCGCTCGCGCGCAGGTGGCGGGTCAGCGCCACCGTCAGCGCCGGTTCCACCGTCAACCGCTGGCGATAGGGTTCGGGGATCTCGGGATTGGCCGCGAGCGCGAGGAGCGTCGGCTCACGCCAGGTGTTGTTGAGCCACGACGCCTCCAGGCTGAGGCCGACGCGTTCGGTACCGATGTGCCGGGTCTCGAAGCGAAGGCGTACGCCTGAGTACTCCTCGACCAGCGTGTCGTTGTCGTCGGCCGCATAGCCGAACGTGACGCGATGGTCGCGGTGGCCGATCGGGATGTCGTGCAGCCCGCTCCAACCCTCGTCGGAGTGATAGACGAACTTCGAGCGCGACCGCGCGAACGGAATCCACCGGAGCTCCTCGGTCTCGGAGAACTTGAAGACGACGCGGATGCGTCCGCGGCGGGTGCCGCGCTCGATGCGCCGCGCGACGTCGTAGCCGGGCCGCTCGGCCTTCAGGGCCTCGACGAGCTGATCGGCCTCGGCGGGGTCGAGCCGTCCCCCGACCAGCGCCTGGAGGCGGTCGCGCAGCGCAGCGCTGATCTCCTGCTCCGGGAGGCCTTCGATCTCGACGCTCTCGACCGTGTAGCGGGCATTGATGTTCGAGCCGAGGCCGGCATCGTCGCTGATCCGGGCGACGAGGAAGATGACGCGGGCCTCATCGCCGGGCCGCGCCACGATCCGGACCGCCACCACGACCTCCGGACGTTCTTCCTCGATCCGGCGGGCGAGCTGCGTGACGTCCGGACGGGCGAGCGCTCGTCCCGCGAGCTCGTCGATGTCGCGCCGGAGCCCGGGACTGAGCTGGTCGCTGGGGATACCGGAGATCTCCGCCGACTCGACGCGCACGCCGTCCAGTGGTTCGTTGTCTTGCGCGACTGCTGACGATGACGCCGCGAGGATGCAGACAAGGAGCAGGGTCAGGGTTCGCATGGGCGCCGACAGGGCAAGCAGCGGGCCATTCTACAAGTTGTTGATCGGCAACGGCTTCGACGAAGCGCGGGTGTGACGCGGCGGCACACCTGTGGAGCGCACGCCCATCGCCCGGTCGCACGATCGGCGGAACTCCCCGTGGAATCGGCGGTTCGACGCGGGCAAGCAACGTGCAGTGGGGACGTCCGCAACCCGTCACACCACTGGAGGTTCTCATGCAGTTCGTGCTGATTGGATCGCTCGGCGTTCTCGCGCTCGGCTCCCTCGCGCTGGTGCAGACCGCCGCACAGGCGCCGTGCGGGCGCCGGTCGGCGATTATTCGATAGAGCGGCCGTTTGCCGAAGGCGGCCGCGTGCGCCTGCAGCTGGCTTCGGGCGATTACACGGTGCGAGCCGGGGCCAGCGATCGCATCGTCGTCCGGTGGGACGCCGCCGGCGACGCACGCGTCGAAGACCTCAAGAAGCTGGAGGTGGACGTGCACGTCGCAGCCTCGATGGCGACCATCGTCACCGACGGCCCCACCAAGCACATGGAGTTCACGATCGAGCTGCCCTCACGGTCCGATGTGCACCTGCGGATGCGCGCGGGAGAGGTGGGCATGACGGGCATCGAGGGGCACAAGAACATCCGGATGACCGCCGGCGAGCTGACAATCGGCGTCCGGGCGGAATCGCTCGGGAGCGCGCACGCGTCGGTCACGTTCGGCGACCTCAACGCCGACGCGCTCGGCATCTCGAAGAGCGGCATCAAGCGCTCGCTCGACTGGATTGGCGGCGGCACCTATGCGCTGGACGCCCGCCTCGGCGCGGGCGAGATCACGCTGTCCGAGGCGCCGTAGGGATCACGAGGTGTAACGAATCGGCCCCTGGTGCCACAAAGGGGGTGTAGCGCGGAGGCCAGACCGGCCCCGCCAGCCAGGAGGCCCCCGTGATCGCACAAGACGTCCAGCCCCGGATCAACGCCCGCGCCGACTCGGTCTTCCGTTTCCTCGGCTGTCCGACCACCCTCAGGGCATCGGCCGCCACGACCAACGGCGGGTTCGGCCTGCTGGAACATGTCATGCCGCCTGGATTTGCGTCTCCGTATCACGTGCACAAGAACGAAGACGAGGCCTTCTACGTGCTCGAAGGCGAGATGGCGTTCGTGTGCGACGGAGGGTGGATGCAGGCCGGTGCAGGGACGTACGTCTTTGGCCCGCGTGGAATCCCGCACGGCTTCAAGGTGACGGGCACCGGTCCCGCGCGCATGCTGCTCCTGGCGTCGCCTGGCGGCTTCGAGCAGTTCGTCGTCGAGTTGAGCGAGCCGCTGAACGCCGCCCCGTCCGAACCCGACATGCAGAAGCTGGTGGCCACTGCCGCCCGGTTCGACATTCAGATTCTCGGGCCGCTTCCGGAGTAGGCGCCTCGCGCGTAACCGGCGGGTGGGTGTCGAGAGGGCCAGGACGCTCGCGAGACCGTTAGTACAATGCCCGTCGATGGACGTCGAGTCGAGCGAGAGCGATCTCACCTCGCGAGTGGCGGAAGGCGACCGCGAGGCCGAAGCCGAACTCTGCCGGCGGCTGGTCCCGCGCATTCACCTCTACGGGCGCCGCCACCTCGGCTCGGCATCCGCCGCCGACGACCTCGTGCAGTTGGTGCTGATCAAGCTGATCGAGGCGCTGCGGGCGGGCCGGCT
>DATMDI010000553.1:0-9179 GCA_035557875.1 Vicinamibacterales bacterium | reverse complement strand
CGGCTCGACAAGCGCATCCCGCTGCAGGCCGGCCTCGGCGGCGGCAGCGCCGACGCGGCGGCCACGCTGCTGGCGCTGACGCGGCTGTGGGGGGTGCCGGTGCGGGCGTCGCAGCTCACCGACATCGCCGCCACGCTCGGCGCCGACGTGCCGTTCTTCCTCTCGGGCGGCACGGCGCTCGGCCTCGGCCGCGGCGACGAGGTCTACCCGCTGGCCGATCTGCCGCGCCACTGGATCGTGCTGGTGATCCCCGGCTTCGGCGTCTCGTCGGCCGACGCCTATAAGTGGTACGACCAGGAGCGCGACCTGGACCGGGGGCCGCGGGAGCCCCAGCACGTACCCGGGCCGTGGCCGTCGCGCGCGGCTCAGATGATCAACGATCTCGAGGCGCCGATCGCCCGCCACCACCCCGAAATCGACCAGATGAAGCTCGCCCTGCGGCGCGCCGGGGCGCTGGCGGCCGCGATGTCGGGCAGCGGGTCGACCGTCTTCGGGCTGTTTCAGCGGCGGAAGGACGCGGTGACGGCGGTCACCCGCCTGTCCGGGGCCGGCTGGCGGGTGATGCTCACGGAATCGCTGGATCGCAGCGCCTATACGCGCAGTCAGCGGCCCCGGGCCGTGCGATTCTGACGAGATGGGCTGACGCCGGCAGAGCCGTCATCTACCCGACCCGGAACCGCTCCAGGGAACAGGCTGCCTTGCCGGCCCCGCAAGTCTCGACTACACTATGAGTTTGCGTTGGCCTTGCCAGACGGTGCCTAGGGCCGCGACCCGGCGTTGATCCGGTTCGCCAAGTAGTGGGTCCCGGGTTACCGGAACAATGTCGAATTGGGGCGTCGCCAAGTGGTAAGGCGCGGGTCTTTGGATCCCGTATTCGGAGGTTCGAATCCTCCCGCCCCAGCCAACCTTCGCTCACGCCTGCGTAGACGTGTGTGAGCTTCAGTTGGCAGGCCGGCGAAGCGACTAGACGAGACGGAATGAAACGACCTCTCAGTGGAGAAGGCCTCGTCGCCACCGGATACGGTGAGCTGAAGATTTTCTCCGGCAGCGCCCACCCGCAGCTGTCGAAGGAGATTGCCGAGATGCTCGGGCTGCCGCTTGGCCAGTCCCGGCTCCGGCGGTTTCCCGACAGCGAGGTGTCGTTCCAGATCGACGAGAACATCCGCGGCGCCGACGTGTTCATTGTCCAGCCGACGTCGAACCCGGTGGATCAGCACTTGATGGAACTGCTGGTGATGATCGACGCCTTCCGCCGCTCGTCCGCGTCGCGCATCACGGCTGTCGTGCCCTATTACGGGTATGCCCGGCAGGACCGCAAAGACAAGCCGCGCGTGCCGATCTCGGCCAAGCTGGTGGCCAACCTGCTGAGCGCGGCCGGTACCAACCGCGTGCTCACGATGGACCTGCACAAGGCGCAGATCCAGGGCTTCTTCGACATCCCGGTGGATCACCTGTTCGCGGCGCCGGTCATCATCGACTACTGCGCGCGGCTGAACTATCCGAATCTCACGATCGTGTCGCCCGACGCCGGCGGCGCCGAGCGGGCCCGCGCCTACGCCAAGCGTCTCGGCGGCGAGCTGGCGATCGTCGACAAGCGGCGGACCGAGGACGGCACTGCCGAGGTGATGAACGTGATCGGCGACGTGCGCGGCCGCACCTGCATCCTGCAGGACGACATCATCGACACCGCCGGCACGATCCAGAAGGCGGCGCAGGCGCTCAAGGACGCCGGCGCCGAACGCGTGCTCGCGTGCGCCGTGCACGGCGTGCTGTCGGGCCCGGCTATCGAGCGCATCGAAAAGTCGCCGCTCGATCAGCTGATTGTCACCAATTCGGTGGCGCTGAACGACCTGGGCCGGCGGTGCAAGAAGATCGTGGTGCTCTCGGTGGCGCGGCTGCTGGGCCAGGCCATCCGCAACATCCACGAGGAGACCTCGGTTTCCTCGTTGTTCGTGTAGGGGGCGGTCTTCAGGCCGCCCTGCAGCGTAAGGAAAAGAGATATGGAAGCGACACTCGAAGCGGTCAAGCGGTCGGACAAGGGCAAGAACGAAGCGCGGCGCCACCGCGCGGCGGGCCGGCTGCCGGCCGTCGTCTATGGCACGGCCAAGGACGGCAAGGTGCCCATCGGTATCCCGGTGACCGTGGATCCCAAGGGGCTGATGCGGATCCTCCGCTCCGACTCCGGCGTCAACACCCTCATCACGCTCAAGCTCGATGGCGGCGCGACGCAGGTGCTGGTGAAGGAGTATCAGCGCGACCCGATCACGCAGGCGCTGCTCCACGCGGACTTCTACCAGCTCGCGATGGACAAGGCGATCGTCGTCACCGTGCCGGTCTCCCTCAGGGGTGAGGCCCGCGGCGTGAAGGTGGGCGGCGGCCTGCTCGACTTCGTCACCCGCGAAGTTCAGGTGGAGTGCCTGCCGGCCGACATCCCCGAGCACATCGACGTGGACGTCACCGACCTCGATCTGCACGGGTCGATTCGCCTCCGCGACGTCGCCACCGACGCCAAGTGGAAGCTGATCACCGACGGCGACACCATGCTCGTGCACGTCGTGGTGCCGAAGGCCGAGGAGGCAGCAGTGGCGGCCACCGAAGCGGCGCCGGCGGCGGCGGGATCGGAGCCCGAGGTCATCAAGAAGGGCAAGACCGACAAGGACGAGGACGAGAAGGACAAGAAGGACAAGAAGTAGGATCGGTCCGGACCTCCTGAGCGCGTGCGGCGGCCGTGCGGTTGATCGTCGGTCTCGGCAATCCCGGCAAGGAATACCGGGAGACCCGCCACAACGTGGGCTTCATGGTGGTGGACGAGATCGCCCGCCGCCACAGCCTCACGTGGGCGATGGCGCCGGGCCAGGTGCCCGAGACGTTCGTGGCCAAGCGGTTCGGCGAGGTGCCGATGCTGCTGGCCAAGCCGCTCACCTATATGAACAGGAGCGGCGACGCGGTGGCGGCGCTGGCGCGCTACTACGACATCGCGCCACAGGATGCGCTGATCGTCGTGGACGAAGCGGCGCTGCCGTTCACCAGGCTGCGGGCGCGGGCCAGCGGTTCGGCGGGCGGGCACAACGGGCTGAAGTCGGTCATCGAACGGCTTGGCTCGACGGAATTTCCCCGGCTCCGGCTGGGGGTGGGGCGCGGAGACGGCCGGCGCGATCTGGCCGATCACGTGCTCGCGAAGTTCGAGAGCGGCGAGCGTGCCGATCTCGAGACGTTCATCACCCGGGCGGCAGACGCCGCCGAGATGTTCGCCGTGGATGGCATCGGCAAGGTGATGAACACGTACAACCCGGACGCCACGGCGCCGGACAACGACTGACTCCTTGCCTCCCGCACCGCTCTAAAGGGCACCGTGGGCGGCCGTGAGATTCCGGCTGCGGAATCGAGTCAACGTCCAGAAGGAGACGCATGACTAGAAAGTACGAACTCGTGTACGTCGTGTCGCCCGAGGCGTCCGACGATCAGGTCACCGATCTGCACACCCAGGTGGAAGCCATCGTGCAGCGCATCGGCGGCTCGATCGAGAAGACCGAGAACTGGGGACGCCGCAGGCTCGCCTACGAGATTGGCCGGCACAAGGAAGGCACCTATGTGCTGGAGGTCCTTCACGGCACCGGCGAGTTGATGAAGGAGATCGACCGGCGCCTGAAGGTGACCGATCTGATCATCCGCCACCTCGTCGTCCGTGTGGACGAAGCCGAGGCCGTGGTCGAGCGCACCAAGGCCCGCCGCAGCGCCACGTCTCAGCGCCGCCGCGTCGCGCGCGGCCTGCCGGCCGATCGGCAGCCCGGGGAAGGCCAGCGCGGCGACCCCGACGACGACCGCGACGATCGCTTTGACATGGGCAACGAGCGGGGGATGGACCGATGAACGGACGAAAGAGCTTCGGCGCCAAGAAGGGCGGCCGCGCCGGCGCGGGCGCGCAGGGCAAGGACGGGCAGCGGCGGCCGATGTTCCGCCGGCGCAAGGTCTGCAAGTTCTGCTCGGACAAGATCGACGACATCAACTACAAGGACACGAAGCTGCTGCTCCCCTTCGTGCCCGAGCGGGCGAAGATTCTGCCGCGGCGCATCTCGGGCACCTGCGCGTTGCACCAGCGGAAGCTGCGTGTCGCGCTGATGCGGGCGCGCCAGCTGGCGCTCATCCCGTACACGGCCGAGTAGCCGGGTTCGTAACGGAGACGCAGTCATGGAAGTGATTCTCAGGCAATACGTCGAGCACCTCGGCAAGCGCGGCGACGTCGTCAAGGTGGCGGCGGGCTACGCTCGCAACTACCTGCTGCCGCGCAAGCTGGCGCTGCCGGCGACCGACGGCAACAAGCGGCACGTCGAGCGCGAGCGCAAGATCATGGAAGTCAAGGAGTCCGACGAGAAGGCGCAGGCGCAGGCCATCGCGAGCCGTCTCGAGGCCGTCGACGTGGTGATCGCGCGGCGTGTCGGCGACACCGATCAGCTCTACGGCTCGGTCACGTCGGGCGACATCGCCGACTTCCTCAAGAGCAAGGGCTTCGAGATCGATCGGCGCAAGCTGATCCTTCCCGAGGCGATCAAGACCATCGGCACGCACCCCGTGCCGCTGAAGCTGCACCGGGACGTGACGGTGCCGCTGAAGGTCCAGGTGGTCAAAGAGGGCGCGCAGGCTTCGACGGCCGCACCCGCGCCCGCGCCCGCGGAAAAGACCGAGTAGGCTCCCGGCTCTCGGCTCTTGGGCTTGTTTGACGGCCGGCGGTTCACACCGCCGGCCGTTTTGTTTTCAGGAGCGCTCACAAGCGATCTTTCCAGGCCGGGAGCCGGGAGCCTGGAGCCTGCTATGTTCTCTTCATGGGGACGTTCGATTTCTTCTCCGAGACGTACGACACCGAGCGGCTCAAAACCCTGACGGTGTGGAGTCAGATCCCCGACGAGCACATGCGGTTCCGATCCGAGCCGCGGGCGCGTTCGCCGCTCGAGCACATGGTGCACCAGTGCCTGAGCGAAGACGCCTGGATGCGAACCATGCTCGGCATCGACGCGGCGCAGCCGGCGCTGCCGGCCGTGGAGACGCGGACCGGGTTCGTGCAGCATTACGCGGCGGCGTCCGCGGCGCGGCTCGACCTGCTGCGCCAGAAGCCCGACGAGTGGTTCCTCGAGCCCGCGGCGTTCTTCGACGTCACCCGGTCGCGCGCCTGGATCCTGCTGCGCCGCCTCACCCACTCCGCGCATCACCGCGGCCAGCTCACCGCGTGCATCCGGCTGTGGGGCCAGCCGCTGTTCTCGACCTATGGTCCGACCGCCGACACCGGCGGCCTGGCCAAGGACGGCGCTACGGTGGTGTATCGCTACGACTCGATCGACGATCTCCTCGCGCACGACGGCCGCGCCGGCGATCGCGTGCTTCCCGGTGTCGGCCGCACGCCGCCGACCGAGCGGCCATGAACGTGCTCGTGACCGGCGGCACCGGCGTTCTGGGCCGCGAAGTCGTGCGCGCGGCGCACGCGGCGGGCCACCGGGTCGTGACGATGAGCCGCAAGCCGGCGCCGAATGCCGCCGCGGCGCCTCGCTGGGCGACCGCGCACCTCGTGACCGGCGAGGGGCTGGCCGCCGCCGTGGCCGACGTGGATGTCGTCATCCACGCGGCGAGCGATCCGCGAGGCGACCCGGCAGCCGACGAAGAAGGTACGCAGCGGCTTGCCGCGGCGGCCAGGGCCGCGGGCGTCGGCCACGTCGTCTACGTGTCGATCGTCGGCATCGATCGCATTCCGTTTCCCTACTACGCGCGCAAGCTCGCGGCCGAGCGGGCGCTGGCGGCGAGCGGTCAGCCGTACTCGATCCTTCGCGCCACGCAGTTCCATTCGTTCGTCGACCTCCTCCTGGGCAAGGCTGCGCGCGCGGTGCCGATCGTCATGCCGCTGCCGGCGGGTTATCACGTGCAGTCGGTGGACGTGGCGGACGTGGCCGCACGGTTGCTGCGCGCCGTAGACGACGGTCCCCAGGGTCTGCTACCCGACTATGGCGGCCCGGAACGGCTGACGGTGGGCCAGGCGGCGCGCCTCTGGAAAAAGGCGTGCGATGTCCGCAAGGCGATCGTGCCGTTTCCCGGGTTTGGCGCCACGGCGGCGGCGTTCCGTGCCGGGCACAACACGCTTCCGGCCGATACATCCCCTGAGAATCGCGGCCGCGTGAGTTGGGAAGAGTGGCTGGCGAGACTGGCGGCGCCGCATCCATACTGAGGCCGAGCGGCGGTTGCCTGGAACCGCGCATCCCTCGGCGGGTCCAAGACTTGCTGTGACGTCTGGCAGGAGCTGAAGACCGTCTCCTTCGGAGGACTTATGAAGCGGTCGTTCTGGATCATGGCGGGCGTTGCGTGTGTCCTGGGCTTGTGGACGGCAACGGTCGTGGCCGACACGCTGGTGCTGCGGAACGGGACGCGCGTCTCGGGTCGGCTCGTCGGGCTGCGCGACGGGGTGTTCGAGTTCGAAGAAGACCGCGGCAACCGCCGGCGGGTGATTCGCGTCGAGCAGGTCGACGTGCGCACCGTCGAGCTCGACGAAGACGGCCCCGCGTCGTCCGGCACCACCCCCGGCCAGGCGGCGCGCCCGCGCGGTCTGCGCGAGCGTGAAGTGACGGTGTCCGCGCGCCAGCCCTGGACCGATACCGGCATCACCATCCGCAACGGGCAGACGGTGTACTTCGAGGCCAGCGGCCGCGTCCGCTGGGGGCGCGATCGTCAGGACGGTCCCGAAGGCGAGAACGACTCGCCGCGCAATCCCAACCGGCCGATTCCGGCGCGACCCGCGGCGGCGCTCATCGGCCGAGTCGGTGACGACGTGCCGTTCTTCATCGGCACCGACGCTCAGGGCGTTCGCGTGCGCGGGTCTGGCCAGCTGTTTCTCGGCGTCAACGACGACGCGTTCGAAGACAACAGCGGCTCGTTCCGCGTGACGGTGTATTACTGAGGGTCGTAGGGGCCGGCTTTAGCCGGCCCACGCGGTCCGCCTGAAAGGCGGCCCCCGCGTACGGCCCACGCGGGCCGCCCTTCAGGCGGCCCTACAGAACCGGCGGTACGTAGGCGAGCGTGTAGTTGAGCGCCCACACGAGGAACAGCACCAGCGGCACGTGCACCACGAACTGGAGCATCGAGTAGCCGACGATGTCGCGTGCCTTGAGCCCGAGGATGCCGACGAGCGGCAGCATCCAGAACGGGTGAATCAGGTTGGCGAGCGCCTCGGTGGCGTTGTAGGTCTGCACCACCCAGCCCAAGTGCACTTCGAGCGACTTGGCCGCGTCGAGCATGTACGGCGCTTCGATGAGCCACTTGCCGCCGGCCGAGGGGATGAACAGCCCGAGAAAAGCCGAGTAGATCCCGATCATCACCGGGTAGGTCTCGCGCGTGGAGATGGTGACGAAGAAGTGGGCGAGCTGGGCGGCGAGCCCGCCCTCGGTCATGATCCGCACGATGCCCGCGTAGATCGGATACTGAATCAGCACGCCGCCCACCGGCGTGATGGCGGCGGCAATCGCCTGCACGAACGAGCGCGGCCGCCAGTGCAGCAGCAGGCCCACGATCAGGAACAGGAACACGTAGTGGTTGAGGTCGAGGATGATGCCCGGCCCCGCGGTGGCGACCTCGCGCACCATGTAGCCCAGTCCGAGCGCGGAGACGACGATGGTCAGCAGCGGGCTGTACTCAAGCCACTCGCCGGGTGTCTGCCGGGCGCCGGTGTTGAACCGGGGCGGCTCGTAGGTGACGCCCATCTCGGCCATGCCCCTGGCCTGGGACGCCGCCGGCGCGGAGAAATAGCTGATGGCCATCGACACGACGATGATGGCCGCGGCCACGACCAGGCTCTGCCACAGGCCGAGCGTCTGGCCGAGCGGGATGACGCCGCTGATCTTCTCGATCGAGTCGGGCAGCGACGCCGGCGCTGCCATGATCAGTGCCGCCGACGACGACAGGCCCAGCGCCCACACGCTGCCGACGCCGAGGTAGGCGGCCGCGCCCACCGCCCGATAGTCGGCGCCCTTCACGCGGTGCGTCACCTCGCGCGCCAGCAGACCGCTGAAGATCAGGCTGAAGCTCCAGGACACGAGCGACGCCAGCATCGAGAACAGGCCGACGAAGGCGGCGGCACCGGGTCCCGTGGACGGTATCTTCGCCAGGGCGCGGATCACCGCGTAGACGGGCGGCGCCGTGGCCACGGCATAGCCGGTGACGACGATCATCGACATCTGCATCGTGAAGGTGACGAGGTCCCAGAAGCCGGCGCCGAAACGTTGAGCAGTTTCGAGGGGGCCGCTGCCGGCGAGGATGGCGGCGGTGGCCACAATCGCGGCGGCCGCGAGCGCAAGCGCGAAAGCGTCGGGGAACCAGCGCTCGAACCAGTCCGAGAGCCTGAGGCCGAGCGTTGCGAGATAGGAGCTTTCTTGCGGTGTTTCCTCGGGAATCCGGGCTTTCGCCATCTGGCGGCGAATATATCCCAGCGAGGCTTCGCCTCAAACCAGGGCTCCGCCTCGCTGGGAGACAGCGTCTATTTGCCCGCCCTCCGGGCGGGCCATGCGAGGCTTCGCCTCAAACCGTCCAGCCTTCAGGCCAAGGCTGTCCCTACTTGTCCCTACTGGCCCGCCCTCCGGGCGGGCGGGCCGGATATAATTAAAGGCTGTTCATATGGCAAATCTTGGATACGTGGGCCTCGGAGTCATGGGCGGCCGCATGGCCGATCGGCTCCTGGGCAAGGGTCACACCGTCACCGGCACCAACCGCACCAAGTCCAAGGCGCAGTGGCTCCTCGACAAGGGGATGAAGTGGGCCGACACGCCGCGTGGCGTGGCGGAAGCCGCCGACATCGTCTTCGTCATGGTCACCGACTCCACGGCGCTCGAGTCGGTCGCCAGCGGTCCTGACGGCTTCGTGGCCGGTCTCGGGCCCGGCAAGATCGTGATCGACATGAGCACGGTCAGCCCGGCGACCAGCGTCGCGCTCGCCGCGAAGGTGCGGGAGGCGGGCGCCGACATGGTGGACTCGCCCGTGTCGGGCAGCGTGAGCACGCTCGAGCAGGGCAAGCTCACGATGATGGTGGGCGGCCGCGCCGACACGTTCGCGACCATTCATCCGCTGCTGCTCGACATCGGGCAGAAGGCCACGCACGTTGGCGACAACGGCCTGGCGGTGTCGATGAAGATCGCCGTCAACCTCAACCTGAC